>NZ_JBHTRF010000005.1:0-224432 GCF_042796115.1 Kitasatospora sp. NPDC056446
CCCGGCAGGCCAGGCCTGCCGGGCGCCGATGGTACGTGGGTCGCCGGAGCCCCACGCGGGTAATAGGCTGGAAGCAGTCAGCCCGTTACCGATTCTCTGGAAGGACCGCCGTGGAGCTCGCCTCGTACGCCGACCTCGCCGTCCGGCTGGTGAACACCGAGGAGCCCGAGCGCGGCACCGACACGCTGACCTCCGTGGACGCGGTGCGCGCCCTGTTCTCCGACTCCTCACGGGCCGCCGCGCTCGCCGACGAATCCGACGTGCCCCGGCTGCGGGCGGTACGGACCAGGCTGCGCGGAGTCTTCGAAGCCGCCGCCGACGGCGACGAGATCCGCGGCGTCGACCTGCTGAACAGCCTGCTGATGGAGTACCCCGTCAGCCCGCTGGTCTCCGGGCACGACTACCTGGACGACGCCGGCCGGCCGCGCTGGCACCTGCACCTGGCCGACAACTCGCCCACCGCCACCGCCCACTTCAGCGCCGTCGCCTGCATGGGCCTGGCCATCCACCTGACCTCCCTGGGCGCCGACCGGCTCGGCATCTGCCAGGCCGCGCCCTGCCGCAACGCCTACCTGGACACCTCGACCAACCGCTCCCGCCGGTACTGCTCGGACCGCTGCGCGACCCGGGCCAACGTCGCCGCCTACCGGGCCCGCAAGCGCCAGGAGGCGGAGGCCGCGCTGGGCACCGGCGGCTAGGGCCTCACTCTTCGGGCCCGGCCGGACCGGGCCTTCAGAGCTCCTCCACCCGGACGCCGAAGCGGCGGGCCAGGCCCGGCACCCGGGCCAGCCGCGGGGTCAGCAGCAGCCGCTCCAGCCGGCGGCCCGGCGCCAGCCAGGCCGGCCCGGGGCCCAGCCGCAGCAGCACCCGGCCCAGCACCAGCTCGTCCGGGACCGCGCCGTAGCTGCGGCTGTCGCTGTCCACCGGCCGGTTGTCCGACAGCAGCCACCAGCCCCCGGCCCGCCGTTCGACGGCCCGCTTCACCACCAGCAGATCCTGCTGGAAGGGGTGCCGGAAGAGCACCACCGCACCCGGCCGGATCGGCGCGCCGTACCGCACCAGCAGCCGGTCGCCCTCGCGCAGGGTCGGCACCATCGACGGCCCCGCCACGTCCACGGTGCCGAACGGCAGCACACCGCCGCCCGCCCGTTCCGCGCCCCCCGGTTCCGCGCTCCGCGCCACGACTCCTCCTCCGCACCGGCCCGACCCCAGTCTGCCGTACGGACCGTCACCTCCCCGATGCCCGGATCACCCCGGTTCCGGCTCCGCCTTTCGCCCTACGCCCACCGCCCGATCGCGAAACCGCCGGGGCGGAAGGGTAATCTCGGGCGCGGGAAGACGATCCAAGGAAGGACTCCCATGTTCTCTCGCCTGTTTGCACCGCGCGCCACCGCCCACGCCCACTGCGACCTGCCCTGCGGCGTGTACGACCCGGCGCAGGCCCGGCTCGAAGCCGAGTCCGTCAAGGCCACCCAGGAGAAGTACCAGGCCAACGAGGACGCGCACTTCCGCGCCCGCGCCATCATCATCAAGGAGCAGCGCGCCGAGGCCGTCAAGCACCACATCTCGGTGCTGTGGAGCGACTACTTCAAGGCCCCGCACTTCGAGAAGTACCCGCAGCTGCACCAGCTGATCAACGACACCCTGAAGGCCGCCTCGGCCGCCAAGGCGTCCACCGACCCCGCCACCGGCCAGGCCCTGCTGGACCTGATCGCCGAGGTCGACAAGATCTTCTGGGAGACCAAGCAGGCCTGAGCCTGACGCGTCGCCACCCGGCCGCCCCCGTCCGCACCCGTCGGACGGGGGCGGTCGTGCGTCCGCGTCCGCGTCCCGCCCTACCCCGACCCGACCCCGGTAAGGGTTGCCTGCCCTGAGTGGCTGTTATGCTGCCAGGGCGTCCGAGGGGGAAGTCCGGTGAGAGTCCGGCGCTGACCCGCAACGGTGAGCAGGCCCGTCCCCGTACGGTCCCGCCAGCCCGATCGCCCTCGGCCGCCGGAATCCCGACGACTCGCCGCGGACTGCGAGGGGACCGGCGCTCCGGCACGCCCGCGGCCGGCGGCCGCCCCGGCGCACCCTCGGCCCGAGGCAAGGCGCACCCGTGAACCGCGCACCCGCGAACCGTGCGGTCGGCCCGCCCGCCCGCCGAATACCCGCTCTCCCGCTCGCCCTCGGCCTCGCCGCCGCCCTGCTGGCCTCCCTGGTCTGCGGGGTCGCGTTCGGCTCCTCCGGGATCGGCCTCCCCCACGTCCTGCGGCTGCTGGCCGCCGGGCTGACGGGCGGTCGGCTGGACGCGGACGAAGCCGCCGCGTACGCGATCGTCTGGGAGATCCGGCTGCCGCGCACCGTCCTGGCCGCCGTGGTCGGCGCCGGGCTCGCCGCCACCGGGGTCGCCGTCCAGGCGCTGGTGCGCAACGCCCTCGCCGACCCCTTCGTCCTCGGCATCTCCTCCGGCGCCGCCGTCGGGGCCAACGCCGTCATGCTGTTCGGCGCCTTCGCCTCGCTCGGGGTGTGGGCGGTCTCCGCCTCCGCGTTCGGCTCCGCGCTGCTCGCCATGGTGCTGGTCTACCTCGCCGCCCGCACCGCGTTCGGGCTCACCCCGCTGCGGCTGGTGCTCACCGGCACCGCCCTCTCCTACGGCTTCTCCGCCGTCACCACCCTGATGGTCTTCGCCGCCGACCGCGGCGAAGCCGCCCGGGGCGCCATGATGTGGCTGCTCGGCAGCCTCGGCGGCGCCACCTGGGGCTCGGTGCCGATCGCGGCCTGCACCGTCCTGGCCGGACTCGCCCACCTGGCCTGCGCGGCCGGCCGGCTGGACGCCCTCGCCATGGGTGACGAGACCTCCGCCTCGCTCGGCGTGGACCCGGACCGGCTGCGCCGCGAACTGTTCGTGGTGACCGCCGCCGTCACCGGCACGGTCGTCGCGGTCAGCGGCGCGATCGGCTTCGTCGGGCTGCTGGTGCCGCACCTGGCACGGATGCTGGTCGGCGCCGGGCACCGCCGGGTGCTGCTGGTCGCGCCGCTCGCCGGGGCGCTGCTTCTGGTCTGGGTGGACATCGCCTCCCGCACCCTGCTGGCGCCCGCCGAGCTGCCCGTCGGGGTGTTCACCGCCGTCCTCGGCGTGCCCGCCTTCCTGCTGATGATGCGCCGCCGCGGCCACGCCCTCGGAGGCCCCCGGTGACCGGCCCGGCGAAGGCCGAGGACCTCGCCGTCGACGCCGTCTCGGTGGAACTGGCCGGCGCCCGGCTGGTCCACGAGGTGAGCCTGAACGCCGCCGCCGGACAGGTGGTCGGACTGGTCGGACCGAACGGCAGCGGCAAGTCGACCCTGCTGCGCTGCGTCTACCGGGTGCTGCGGCCGACCGGCGGGGCCGTCCGGCTGGACGGCGACGACCTGCGCGCGCTCACCGCGCGCGAGACCGCCCGGCGGGTGGCCGCGCTCTCCCAGGAGCACTCCGCCGAGTTCGACTTCACGGTGGCCGAGGTGGTCGCCATGGGCCGGCTGCCGCACCGCCGGGGCTTCGGCGCCCCGGCCGAGGGGGACGCGCGGCGCTGCGCCGAGGCGCTGCGCAAGGTCCGGGCCGGGCACCTCGCCGAACGGGGCTTCCTGAGCCTGTCCGGGGGCGAGAAGCAGCGGGTGCTGTTCGCCCGCGCCCTCGTCCAGGAGCCGCGGCTGCTGGTGCTGGACGAACCCACCAACCACCTCGACATCGCCCACCAGTTGGAGGTGCTGGCGCTGGCCCGCGAGGCCGGCCCGACGGTGCTCACCGCGCTGCACGACCTCAACCTGGCGGCAGGCCACTGCGACCTGCTGTACGTGCTGCGGGCCGGCCGGATCGTCGCCTCCGGGCCGCCCGGCGAGGTGCTCCGGCCCGACCTGCTGGCCGAGGTGTTCGGCGTCCGGGCCACCCCGGTGCGGCACCCGGGGACCGGGGCCCTCCAGCTGCTCTTCGACCGCCTCGACTCCCCCGGCGCCTGAGCCCGGCGCCCGCCGCCCCGTCCGCCCCCACGTCCGCCGCCCGTCCGCCGCCCGCCCGCCGCCCGTTTGTCCCCACGTCTGTCCCGAAGAGGAACCACCGTGCGCACCAAGGCCGTTGCCACCGCCGCCCTGCTCGTCCTCGGACTCACCGCCTGCGGCGCCGAGATCGCCCCGCGGGAGGACGCCACCGTCTCCGCCCACTACCCGGTGACCGTACGGAACTGCGGCGACGAACTGACCTTCGCCCGCAAGCCCGCCCGGGTGGTCACCAACGACGTCAACATCACCGAGCTGATGCTCTCGCTCGGCCTCGCCGACCGGATGGCCGGCTACGTCATGCCCGACGACAAGGGCCGGGTCGACCTGGTGCCGTGGAAGGACGGCTACCAGCAGACCGCCTGGCTCTCCAAGAAGGTGCTCACCAAGGAGATCGCCCTCGACGCCAGGGCCGACCTGGTCTTCGCCGGCTGGCACTACGGCTTCGACGAGGGCGGCGGCGTCACCCCGCAGGCGTTCAAGGCGCTCGGCATCGACTCGTACGTACTGAGCGAGTCCTGCCGCAGCGGCAAGGGCGCCGAGCGCGGCGTGATGGACCCGCTGGACGCGCTCTACACCGACCTCGCCAACCTCGGCGAGATCTTCGACGTCAAGGACCGCGCCGACCGGCTGATCGCCGACTCCAGGGCCCGGATCGCCGCCGTCCCGCAGCCCGGGCACCGCCCGTCCGTCTTCCTGTACGACAGCGGGCAGGACAAGCCGTACACCGCCGGGAAGTTCGCCGCCGCGGACCGGATCATCGCCCAGGCCGGCGGGGCCAACATCATGGGCGACGTCGCCGACAGCTGGGTCACCGCCGGCTGGGAGAGCGTGGTGCAGCGCGACCCCGAGGTGATCGTCATCAACGACTACTCGACGCCGGACGCCGAGGAGAAGCGCAGGTTCCTCAAGTCCTTCCCGCCGCTGGCGAACGTCGCCGCGGTCCGGAACGACCGGATCTTCGTCCTGGACTACGCCGACCTGGTCGAGAGCCCGCGCAACCCCGCCGCGATCGTCGCCCTGGCCGACTACCTGCGCACCGTGCCGCCCCGCTGACCGGCCCGGTGCCCGCTCCTCCTCCGGTCGACGGCGCCGGGCGTAGGCTCGTCGTACGAGCCTACGGAACCCCGACCGGAGGAGCGAGACATGACCACCACGGCAGCCACCGCCGCCTTCGACGCCCGCGCCCTGCGCGAGGGCATCGAGCACGCCGACGCCGACGCCCTCCTGGCGCTCTACGCGGAGGACGCCGAACTGCGCGTGGTCGACCGCAAGACCCAGCCCAGCCACCCCCTGGTGGTGCGCGGCCGGGAGGAGATCGGCACCATGCTGGGCGAGGCCTACGGCCGCGAGACGACCCACCGGCTGGAGCGGGTGGTCGTCCAGGACGACCACGTCGCCTTCCTGGAGTCCTGCCGCTACCCGGACGGCGTCCGGGTGCTGTCCGCCTCCGTGGCCGACCTGCGGGACGGGCGGATCGTCGACCAGACCTCCGTCCAGGCCTGGGACGAGACCCGGCCCGAGCAGTAGGCTCGCGGCATGATCCGCACCGCCGTCGCCACCGACGTCCCCGTCGTCCACGCCATGATCCGCGAACTGGCCGAGTACGAGAAGGCCGCGCACGAGGCCGTGGCCACCGAGGAGCAGCTGCACGACGCCCTGTTCGGCGCCGAGCCCGCCGTGTTCGGCCTGATCGCCGAGGACGACGCGACCGGCGAACCGGTCGGCTTCGCGCTCTGGTTCCGCAACTTCTCGACCTGGCGCGGCACCCACGGGATCTACCTGGAGGACCTGTACGTCCGCCCGCAGGCGCGCGGCGGGGGCCACGGCAAGGCCCTGCTGCTGGAGCTCGCCCGGATCGCCGTCGAGCGCGGCTACTCCCGGGTCGAGTGGTCGGTGCTGGACTGGAACAAGCCCTCGATCGACTTCTACAAGTCGATCGGCGCGGTGCCGATGGACGAGTGGACGGTCTACCGGCTCACCGACTCGGCGCTCGCCGAGGCGGCCGCCGCCGCCGACCGGCACTGAACGGACCGACCGGGTCCGGAAAAGGGTCTGCCACCCTGCGTCGCAATGCCTTACCATCAGTAACTCCCGAACCTGGGACGCGGACGGCAGAACGACGGCGGATCCGCGACCCCGGCGCCTCTTCGCGAGGCGGCAACCGGGGTAACAAGCGGGGTACCAAGACAGCACAGCGCGTCACCCAGGAGGCAAGGGTGTCCCAGATCGACGGCGATCTCGGTGTTCAGGATTTCGTGGAGGTCCGGCTCCCCGCAGCGGGGGCCTACCTCTCCGTGCTCCGAACAGCGACGGCCGGGCTCGCGGCCCGGCTGGACTTCACCCTCGACGAGATCGAAGACCTGCGGATCGCGGTCGACGAGGCCTGCGCCATCCTGCTCCAGCAGGCGGTGCCGGGCTCCGTGCTCTCCTGCGAGTTCCGGCTGGTCGGCGACTCGTTGAAGGTGACAGTCTCCGCTCCCACCACCGACGGCAAGGCTCCCGAACGGGACACCTTCGCCTGGACGGTGCTCTCCGCCCTGGCCGGCGAGGTCGACTCCACGGTCGGAGAGGACAAGACCGTGTCGATCAGCCTGCACAAGAAGCGCGGCGGGTCAGGCTCCCACTAGCGGGCGCCGAGCCGCAGCGCGCAGACCGAGCAGCACCGAGCAGCACCCGCGCAAGGGCCGTCCGCCGCTCCCCCGCCCGGGGGCCCGGCGGACGGCTCCCGGTACCGCCCCGCGCGGTACGACCAACGACACGATTCCGGGGCCACCGGCCCCGGTGCTCCCGGAACGGAACGGGGGAATGGCCGTGAGTGATCTGGACCGTACCGGCCTCGCGACGGCGGGACCTGCCGTACCGACCCAGGCGAGCGTTCCCGGCCTCGCCGCCAACGACGAAGCGCACCCGAAGGACGCCCACCGGATGAGCCACCCCACCGAGCCGACGTCCGAGCCGACGCCCGACTCCGTACCCGCGCCCGAACCGGCGGACCAGGTACCGGCGGCGGACCAGGCACCGGCGGCGGCCGAGCCGGAGCTCCAGGGCGCCGTGCCCGCCCAGGTCGTGCACCGCAGCGGCGCCCCGGACCGGGAGGCCGCCCGGGCGCTGTTCGTCCGGCTGTCCGCCCTGCCCGAGGGCTCCCCGGAGCGGGTCGAGCTTCGCAACCAGCTGGTGCGGATGCACATCCCGCTGGTCGAGCACCTGGCCCGGCGCTTCCGCAACCGGGGCGAGCCGCTGGACGACCTCACCCAGGTCGCCACCATCGGCCTGATCAAGTCGGTGGACCGCTTCGACCACGAGCGCGGGGTCGAGTTCTCCACCTACGCGACGCCGACCATCGTCGGGGAGATCAAGCGGCACTTCCGTGACAAGGGCTGGGCGGTCCGGGTGCCGCGCCGGCTCCAGGAGCTGCGGCTGTCGCTCACCACCGCGACCAGCGAGCTCTCCCAGCGGCACGGCCGCTCCCCCACGGTGCACGAGCTGGCCGAGCACCTGGGGATCTCCGAGGAGGACGTCCTGGAGGGCCTGGAGTCCGCCAACGCGTACTCCACGCTGTCCCTGGACGTGCCGGACAGCGACGACGAGTCGCCGGCCGTCGCGGACACCCTGGGCGCCACCGACGAGGCGCTGGAGGGCGTCGAGTACCGCGAGTCGCTCAAGCCGCTGCTGGCCCAACTGCCGCCCCGGGAGCAGAAGATCCTGGTGCTGCGGTTCTTCCGCAACATGACCCAGTCGCAGATCGCCGCCGAGGTGGGGATCTCCCAGATGCACGTGTCCCGGCTGCTCGCCCGGACACTGGCCCAGCTGCGGGAGAAGCTCCTGGTGGAGGAGTAGGACCGACGGCCGCCCGGTTTCCCGCCGGGCGGCCGTCCGGTCACCGGCGGCCCTGTGTGCTCAGTCCTCGGACGGGGCGTACAGGGCCGCCGTCGTCCTCGGACTCAGCAGCGCGCCGATGCCCACCAGCCCGAGCAGGCCGACCACGGCGCCGACGGCGATCATCGCGCCGCCGCTCTGGACCATGTAGTAGGCGACCGGCAGGCAGATCGAGTTGGTCAGCACCGCGGGGCTCCGGCCCCAGCGGCGCTCCTTCAGCAGCGCGCGGGCGGCCAGCACCGGCAGCACGCCGAGCAGCACGATGACCGCGCCGCCGAATTCGTTCAGGGCCAGCTGCCTGGCCTCGCCCGACAGTGCGGACACCATGTCCGAGACGCCGACGACGGCCAGTGCGGCGCCCTCCAGGGCGGTGATGGCGGCGCCCAGGGTCAGGGGCACCGGGCGGCCGGGGCCGGACGTGGGTACGGGTGCGGAGGATTCTGCGGTCACTCCAGCAGGGTAGCCGCCGGTTGGTCCGTACCGACCCGTAGGCTTTCCCCATGCGCGCTCTCCTGGTCGTGAACCACAAGGCCACCACCACCAGTGGCCGGACCAGGGACGTCCTGATCCACGCCCTGCGCAGCGACCTCAAGCTGGAGGTCGCGGAGACGCAGTACCGGGGCCACGCGCGCGACTTGGCCCGCGGGGCCGCGGAGGACGGCACGGTCGACCTGGTGGTGGCGCTGGGCGGCGACGGGACCGTCAACGAGGTGGTGAACGGGCTGCTCACGCACGGCCCGGGCGAGCGGGTCCCGCGACTGGCCGTGGTGCCGGGCGGTTCGACCAATGTGTTCGCCCGCGCGCTGGGCCTGCCCAACGACCCGGTGGAGGCCACCGGCGCCCTGCTGGACGCGCTGGAGCACGGCCGGGAGCGCCCGATCGGGCTCGGCAAGGCGATGACCCACGGGCTGCCGGACCGCTGGTTCACCTTCACCGCCGGCCTGGGCTTCGACGCCGGGGTGGTCGGCCGGGTCGAGGAGCAGCGCCGGGCCGGGCACAAGTCCACCCACGCCCTGTACGTCAAGCAGGCGATCCGGCACTACTTCACCCAGCGTGAGCAGCGCCGTTCCGGCCCCGTCTCCCTTGAGCTGCCTGGCCACGGGGCCGTGCCGGGGCTGGTGCTGTCGATAGTCAGCAACACCTCTCCGTGGACGTTCCTCGGCAACCGTCCGGTCTATCCCTCACCGCTCGCCTCCTTCGACACGGACCTCGACGTCTTCGGCATCACCCGGATGACGGCGTTCGGCACTGCTCGAACGATCCGTCAGATCCTGCGGTCGCACGAGCCTTCGAGCGATGGAGCCCCGCCGGCCGGCCCGTCCGGAAGGCACGTCGTCTCCTATCACGACGTCAGACACTTCACCTTGGTTTCAGAGGAACCGGCCCCGTTCCAAGTCGACGGCGACCATCTTGGAGACAGGAGTCGCGTCAGTTTCACAGGCGTACGGCGGGCACTGCGTGTGATTGTGTGACCGGAAGTGGGGTTCGCCCTTCTTCTCGAACGCACAAGCCCCCTTCACTCCATAGAAGTACTGGCTGTGAGCTAGGCGACACCGAAGAATCAAAAATTCCTCCCCGAAGGGGGTTGTATCCGAGCCCGAGGTTTGCGAACCTCTACATGGCGATCGGGACACATCGCAGCGACGGCAACTCCGGAACCACGGAGCGCCGACCGCGGGGTGTCCCTCGAATCGCCGAATCCCCCCTAGCACAGACCACCCGGGCCCGGTAGGCCTTTGGTCTCTTTTGCTGTTGCGGGATTCGTGAAAGCGTTCACATTCACAAGCCATCGATTATGTCGCCGGGTCACCCCCGTCGGCAGGAGGAGTTGGACGACCATGGACTGGCGCCACCGCGCTGTCTGCCGCGAAGAGGACCCGGAGCTGTTCTTCCCGATCGGGAACACCGGTCCTGCTCTGCTGCAGATCGAGGAAGCCAAGGCCGTGTGCCGCCGTTGTCCGGTCATGGAGCAGTGCCTCCAGTGGGCGCTCGAGACCGGCCAGGACGCCGGCGTCTGGGGCGGCATGAGCGAGGACGAGCGTCGCGCGATGAAGCGCCGCGCCGCCCGCAACCGGGCCCGCACCGCCTGATCGCACGCGCTGATCACACCGCGTAGTACCCGCAGTGACCGCAGGACCGATCAACACATGATCAAAGGCTTCCCTGCACCTCCTGGTGAAGCCTTCCGCACAAAGGACCTTGCTCGACTCGGTCCCGCGACACCGGACCCGTCCAGACACTTGATACTGTTCACTTAGAGCAATATTGTGGAGCTGAGGCGCTCACCGTGTGCAATGCACCGGCGAGGTGTCGCACCACCCAGAGCCCCCGCTCCGGCCGACTCCCCCCGACGGCCGGAACGGGTTGAGAGGCCCTGTCGACCCACCCCCCCCCGGTCGACAGGGCCTCGTTTCTGTTTCCGCGGCCGTTTCGCCGCCGCCAGCCGCTGCCGGCCGCCGCCCTCCGCCGCCTCCGTCGTCGGCCGGGCTGCCCACCCGCCCATCCGATCGCCGCCAACCGCCGTGGCGCGCTTACCCGTTCGGCCCTGAGGGGCGACGGCTCGTGATGCGCGCACCCGGCGCTTCTGCCGAGCGCGCGCCCCCGCCGCACGCCTTCGCGCAACGAATTCTCAGCAGAATCTCAGCGGATCCGGGCGGATCCCCGGATCCCGGCGGATCCCGGCGGATCTCAGCGGACCGGGATCTCCAGGATCACCTTCGTACCGCCGTTCGGGCCGGCCACCATGTCGAAGGTGCCGCCCAGCTCCCCGGTGGCCAGCGTCCGGACGATCTGGAGGCCGAGGTTGCCCGCCGTCTTCGGGTCGAAGCCCTCCGGCACGCCGCGGCCGTCGTCCTGCACGGTGATCAGCAGGTACTCCTCCGGACGGGCGCCGCCGTTCCAGCTGTCCGACCAGCCCGCCCCGGTCGCCGGGGCGCGCCCGCGCAACGCGCTGACCTCCAGGTTCCCGGAGGCCGTCGGGCCGAACGCGTGCTCCAGGGCGTTCTGCAGCAGCTCGGTCAGCACCATCGACAGCGGGGTGGCGACCTCGGCGGACAGGATGCCGAAGCTGCCGGTGCGGCGGGTGGCGACCCGGCCGTCCTGGGACAGCTCCATCGCCATCGCCAGCACCCGGTCGGCGATCTCGTCGAAGGCCACCTGCTCGTCCAGGGCCTGGGAGAGCGTCTCGTGCACGATCGCGATCGAGCCGACCCGGCGCACCGCCTCGTCCAGCGCGGCCCGCCCGGACTCCGAGTCCATCCGGCGGGACTGGAGCCGCAGCAGCGCCGCGACGGTCTGCAGGTTGTTCTTCACCCGGTGGTGGATCTCCCGGATGGTGGCGTCCTTGGTCATCAGCTCGCGGTCGCGGCGGCGCAGCTCGGTCACGTCCCGGCAGAGCACCAGCGAACCGGTCAGGGTGCCCTTGGGCTTGAGCGGGATCGCCCGCAGGGTCACCACTCCCCCCTGCGCCTCCACCTCGGTCTGCCGGGGCGCCCAGCCGCTGGCCACCTTCACCAGCGCCTCGTGGACGGCCCCGCGGGACGGCGGGGCGAGGTCGGCGGTGGCGCGGCCGAGGTGGCTGCCGACCAGGTCGGTGTTGAGGCCGAGGCGGTGGTAGGCGGAGAGCGCGTTGGGGCTGGCGTAGGTGACGATGCCGTCCGCGTCCAGGCGGATCAGGCCGTCGCCGACCCGGGGGGCGGCGTCCATGTCGATCTGCTCGATGCCGTGGAAGGGGAAGCTGCCGGCCGCGATCATCTGGGCCAGGTCGGAGGCGCTCTGCAGGTAGGTGAGCTCCAGCCGGCTGGGGGTGCGGACGGTCAGCAGGTTGGTGTTGCGGGCGATCACCCCGAGCACCTTGCCCTCGCGCCGGACCGGGATCGACTCGACCCGGACCGGGACCTCCTCGCGCCACTCCGGGTCGCCCTCGCGCACGATCCGGCCCTCGTCGAAGGCCGCGTCCAGCAGTGGGCGCCGGCCGCGCGGGACGAGGTGGCCGACCATGTCGTCCTGGTAGGAGGTGGGCCCGGTGTTGGGCCGCATCTGCGCCACCGAGACGTAGCGGATGCCGTCCCAGGTGGGGATCCACAGCACCAGGTCGGCGAAGGAGAGGTCGGAGAGCAGCTGCCACTCCGAGACCAGGAGGTGGAGCCATTCCACGTCGGCCCCGGTGAGGGTGGTGTGGCGGCGGACGAGTTCGTTCAGCGAGGGCACATGGCGAGGGTAGCGCCGCCGGTCCGGACGGGGCGCGGCGGACCGGGGAGCGGACCGGTCGGCGGCCCGTCGGGGGCCCGTCCGGGAGGGGCCGCGGGACCCGCCGGGGACCCCGGAGTTGTTTAGACCAATTCACCGGGAGGCCTGGACAACCGAGATTGGTCTAGTCCACAATGGAAGGGCACCAAGGAGAGGCCCCCCGCGCAACTGCCCTGACCGCGCGCGGCCTTTCCTCGGTCGGATGCCGCCGAGCGAGGACCCCGCACAGTTCTCGATCGTCCCCGGTGCCCGACGACAGCTCCGGGCTACGGTGCCGCATGGGTTGAGGGTCCCGTGTCGGCGCCGTGGCCCGTAGTGTTTTCCGGCCCGCGGCGTTCCTCCGGCCCGCAGTGCCCTCCGGCCCCGTGCCCCGGCCGCCGGCCGGCCCCCGAGACCATGTCCCGCCGCTCAGAGACCGGCCCCCGTCCACAGCCTGTGGACGGGGGCCGGTTCGCGTGGCGGCCGGGAGCTGCCCGGACTACCGGGTCTCGGTGACCTTGGCCAGGGCGCGCGGGGCGTCCGGGTCCTGGCCGCGGGCGATGGTGACCTCGTACGCGAGCAGCTGCAGCGGCAGGATCTCCAGGATCGGCTGCACCTCCTCCGGCACGCCGGGCGGCAGCGCGAAGCCCGCCGAGGCGGCGTCCACCTGCGCCTGCTGGCCGACCACCATCAGGTCCGCGCCGCGCCCGCGCAGGCGGTCCAGCACCGGCTGCAGGGCCTCGCCGCCCTTGCCGTCCGGGACGATCGCGATGACCGGCGAGACGTTGTCCACCATCGCCAGCGGGCCGTGCAGCAGGTCCGCGCCGGAGAACGGGCTGGCCGGGATGTAGGTGGTCTCCATCAGCTTCAGCGCCGCCTCGCGGGCGGTCGGGTAGCCGTAGCCGCGCGAGGTGATCACCAGGCGCTGGGCGAAGCGGTAGCGCTCGGCCAGCGCCTTCACCTCGGCCTGCCGGGCCAGCACCCCGGCGGCCAGGGCCGGCAGCTCCTTGGCGGCCGAGTAGTCGCCGCCCCGCAGGCCCTCGACCAGCAGGTAGAGCGCCAGCAGTTCGGCCGTGTAGGTCTTGGTGGCGGGCAGTGCCTTCTCCGGGCCGGCCAGCACGTCGATGTGGAACTCGGAGACCTCGGCCAGCGGCGAGGCGGCGTTGTTGGTGACCGCGAGGGTGACGGCGCCGGCCTCCCGGGCGGCCTTGGTGGAGGCCACCAGGTCCGGCGAGCCGCCGGACTGGCTGACGGTGACGACCAGGACGTCGGTGAGGTCCGGCTTGGCGCCGTAGGCGGTGGTGGTGGACATCGAGGTCAGGCCGGCCGGCTTGCCGAGCAGGATCTCGATCAGGTACTTGGCGTAGAGCGCGGCGTTGTCGGACGTACCGCGCGCGGTGAGCAGGACGAAACGAGGGTTGCGGGCGGCGATCTCGGCCGCGATCTCGCGGATCTTCGGGGCGCCCTCGTCGAGGATGCGCTGGAGGACGGCCGGCTGCTCGGCCATCTCCGCCGCCATGATCCGGCCGGGGACCGAAGCCGTCTGCGGGTCGGACATCTGGTCTGCCTCCGATGAGATGGTTCGACCCCGCCCGGGCGGCTGCCCGACGGGGACCTCTACGGCGGCGAGTCCGCACACTCGCTGCGGTTCTTCGTGCGCGGCAATCCTACGGGCGCGACTGCTCCGGAGCACCCCCGGAAACCCGGCCGCACGCCCCCTGGACGCTCCACGCGCCCCGGCGCTTGGCAGCCGCGCGCACGCCGAACGCGGGTCGCACGCACGCCGAACGCGGGCCGGACGCCCCTCCCGGCGGTGGGAGGGGCGTCCGGCGGCGGCGCGGGTCAGGACGCCTTGTTGATCAGCTGGTCGATCGCGGCGTCGGCCTCCTTGGTGGCCTGGTCCACGGACTTGCCCTTGAGGATCGCGGTCAGCATGTCGGGGATGATCTTCTGCTTCTCGACCGCGCCCCAGCCGGGGGCCAGCGGGGTGAACCAGGCGTCCGGGACGGCGTTGGCCGCGGCGGCCGTGGTCGGCTTGTTCTTGAGCGGGTTCAGCTGGGTGAGGTTGTTCGGCAGGATGTCCTTGTCGGCCAGCGCCTGCTCGGACTTGGTGCTGGTGAACATCCGGACCCAGTCGGTCGCCAGCGCCACCGACGGGGACTTGGCGGTGACGGCGAGGTCGGAGCCGCCGATGAAGGTCGGCAGCGGCTTGCCGTCCGGGCCGGGCATGGTGGCGACCTTGACGGCGTCCTTGATGCCCGGGTCGCCGGTCACCGGCGCGGTGACGCTGGCCGCCTCGTAGCCGTTGCCGTAGAAGGACGCGGCGTGCCCGCGGGCCATCGACTCGAACTGGTTCTGCTCGTTCACCGTCAGGTCGCCCTTGTTGTACTTGCGCACCAGGTCGACGAAGTGGCTGATGCCCTCCTGGGACTTGGGGTCGTGCAGGGTGCCGTGCCAGTTGCCGGCGCTGTCGAACTTGGCGATGCTGCCGCCGGCCGCGGCGACGTAGCTCATCGCGGCGTACCAGTACGGGCCGGGCAGGTAGAGCGGGGAGAAGGTCTTGTCGGCCTTGTTCTTGTCCGCGATCTTGTCCAGGGCGGCCAGCAGCTCGGTCTCGGTCTTCGGGAACTCGGCGCTGCCGGTGGCCTGCTGGAAGGTCGCGGAGTTGTAGATGGCGACCCGGGAGCCGGCGTAGTAGGGCACGCACCAGAGCTTGTCCTGGTAGGTGCAGGTGTTGGCGAGCGCCTTGATCCAGCTGTCGGAGTTGTCGAAGGTGGTCCGGTCCACCGGGGCCAGCGCGCCGGACAGCACGTACTTCATGGTCTCGGTGTTGCCCAGCTCGACCACGTCGGGGGCGGTGCCCTCGGCGATGGCCTTGTCCAGCTTGCCGACCTTGTCCGCCCAACCCTGGTAGGCGAGCTTGAGGGTGACGTTGGGGTACTTCGCCGCGAACTCGTCGTTGACCCGCTGCACCAGGTCCGGCCAGTTCTTCTGGGCGTCGTCCATCAGCCAGACGGTGACGGTCCCGCCGGCCGCCTTCGGGTCGACGGAGCCGGCGGCCTTCCCGTCGCCGGCCGGTGAGCCGGACGAGGAACAGGCCGTCAGGCCCACCGCCAGTGCCATGATCCCGAGCGTCGAAACGAGCTGACGCTTCTTCACGCCGTCCTCCGAGGGTGTTTTAGAGCCGTGATGCCCGCCGGGAGCGTGATTGGCGCCCGCAGCGGAGAGTCCGGACAGGGGGCGGCGAAGAGCTTCGGGGTGGGCCGATACCACATCCGGCGAGGTTGAAACTCGAACCGGATGACTGGACTCTGGCCTAGACCACAGGTGGTGTCAACGGCCAAAAGCCTTTGTCGCCACGGCCGTTGCAGAGCTGTTGTACCCCGTGGCGATCAGTCGCCGCCCCGTCACCGTAAGTAGAACTTAAGGTGGATTTAAGGCTCACTTGAGGGAACACGGTCACCCGGCGAATCCGCAGGTCAACACGGGGGAAACGGAACGGGCCCGCCATGCGACATGCGCATGACGGGCCCGTCGGCCGACGTCACCGGACACGGCCGGTGACGGTCTCCGGGTCGGTTCAGCCGACCGCTCCCGGCTGCCCGGTGAGCACCTCGACGGCCGCCAGCCCGCAGACCCGGGCGGCACCGTGGGTGGCGATGTAGAGCGCGCCGACCGGCTCGGACTGCGGCAGGCCCATCTCGACCACCGCGGCGTCCGGGCGGGCCGCCACCAGGCGGCCCAGCGCGGCGGACATCCACGGGTAGCGGTGCGCGTCCCGGACCACCAGCACCAGGCGGCGGCCCTCGGCGCCGGCCAGCAGCCCGTCGACCAGGCCGTCCAGCAGCTCCGGCGAGGCCTCGGCCGCCGACACCTCGCGGGTGCGGGTGCCGGGGAAGCGGTCGGCCAGCATGGCGGCCACGCCCCACGGGGTGACGTCGCCGACGGCGATGTTCGGCTCGTCCGAGAACGAGGCCACGAACGGGCGCTCGCTCACCGGGGGCGACACCAGACCCGGCGCCCGGACCACCTTGAGCGCCCGGCGGGCGGCCCGCAGGCCCACCGCCAGGTCCGGCTCCGGCCGCTCGCCCTGGGCCGAGATCCGGCCCCAGCTGCCCAGCGCCCGGACCCGCGCGGCGGCGTCCGCCAGCCGGTCCTCGCCGAGCCGGCCGGCCCGCACGCCCGCCACGATGGCGTCGCGCAGCATCAGCACGGTCTCCTCGTCGGCCAGCCCGCCGCCGACGCAGATCGCGTCCGCGCCGGCCGCCAGGGCCAGCACGGTGCCCTCGCCCATCCCGAAGGTGTCGGCGATGGCGCCCATCTCGATCGCGTCGCTGACGATCAGGCCCTGGTAGCCGAGGCCGCCGTCGGCCGGGGCGGCGCGCAGCAGGTCGCGCAGCACGCTCGGGCTCAGGGTGGCCGGCAGCTTCGGGTCCAGCGCCGGGATCATGATGTGGGCGGTCATCACGGCCTTGGTGCCGGCCGCGATCGCCGCCTGGAACGGGATCAGGTCGCGGGCCCGCAGCACGTCCAGGTCCACGTCGATGACCGGCAGTCCGTGGTGCGAGTCCACCGCGGTGTCGCCGTGGCCGGGGAAGTGCTTGGAGCAGGCGGCCACGCCGGCCGACTGGAGGCCCTCGACCCAGGCGGCGGTGTGCCGGGCGCACAGCTCGGGGTCGGCGCCGAAGGAGCGGACGCCGATGACCGGGTTGCGCGGGTTGGAGTTGACGTCCGCGGTGGGCGCCCAGTTGTAGTTGACGCCGGCCGCGGCCAGCGCCCGGCCGAGCTCGCGGGCGACGTCCCGGGTCAGCCCCGGGTCGTCGATCGCGCCGAGCGCGAGGTTGCCGGGCCAGGACGAGCCGGAGCCCGCCTCCAGCCGGGTGACGTCGCCGCTCTCCTCGTCGATCGCGATGAGCAGGTCGGGGTTCTCGGCGCGCAGCGCCCGGGTGAGCGCGGCGAGCTGGTCGAGGTCGGCCACGTTGCGGTCGAACAGCGCGACCGAGCCGAGCCCGGCGGCGAGGTGGCGCAGCAGCCACTGCGGCGGCTCGGTGCCGACGAAGCCGGGCTGCAGGACGGTCAGGGCGTCGCGGTGCAGCTGGTCGCTGTCCGGCACGGTGGGTACGAGGATGCTCACGGTGGCTCAGCCCTTCACGGCGCCGTCGGTCAGACCGCCGACCGCCTTGCGCTGCAGGAAGATGAACAGGATCAGCACGGGGATGGCGAACATCGTCGACGCGGCCATCGTGGCGCCCCAGTCGTTGCCGAAGGCGGTCTTGAAGGACGACAGCCACAGCGGGAGGGTCTTGCCCTCGTCCTTGTTGACGATCAGGACGAGCGGGAACTCGTTCCACGCCGTGATGAAGCCGAACAGCGAGGTCGACATCAGACCGGGGGCCAGCAGCGGGAAGATCACCTTCACGAAGGCCTGCGAGCGGGTGCAGCCGTCCACCATGGCCGACTCCTCCAGCTCCTTCGGCACCGCGGCGATGAAGCCGCGCAGCGTCCAGATGGTGAAGGGGAGGACCATCATCATGTAGAAGAGCGTCAGCGGCAGCAGGCTGTTCAGCATGCCGTTGTCGCGGGAGATCATGTAGACCGCGATGGTCATGACCTCCCAGGGCGCCATCTGCGCCATCATGATGACCAGCACGAAGGCCTTGCGGCCGCGGAACTTCATCCGGGCGATGGCGAAGGACGCCAGGGTCGCGATCACCAGGGAGATCAGCACCGCGCCGACGGTGACGACCACGCTGTTGGTGACGTACGTCCAGAAGTTCTCCGCGTTGACCGCGGTGGTGAAGTGCTGGAGGGTCCCGTCGAACGGGATGAAGACCGGCGTCTTGCTGATGATGTCGCGGTCCTGCTTGAAGGACGTGGCGATCATCCAGTAGACGGGGAAGATGAAGAAGACGATGAGGACGACCGCGATCACGTTCGGCCAGGTACGTCCGAAGAGAGAGCGCCTCACAGCTCGTCCTCCTGCTTGATCATGATGCGGAAGTAGTACGCCATCAGCGCGCCCAGCATCAGGATGGTGAGCACCGCGATCGCGGCGCCGACGCCGTAGTGCTGCCCGCCCGAGCCCTCCAGGAAGGCGTGCACGGGGAGCGTCCGGGTGAGCTTCTCGGGGCCGCCGCCGTTGATCGCGTAGACCTGGGTGAAGGACTTGAAGACCCAGATCACTTCGAGGAAGGTCGTGGCCAGGAAGAACGGCTTCAGGTTGGGGAAGATCACCAGGCTGAAGATCTTGTAGGAGCCGGCGCCGTCCATCCGGGCGGCCTCGTACAGCTCCTTCGGGATGGTCGTCAGCGCGGCGTACATGTTGAACGCCACGAAGGGGATCGACATCCAGACGATCAGCAGGATGACGACGAAGAACGTGGAGTACTCGTCGCTCATCCAGTTGTAGTTGGCCATCGAGTGCCAACCGAGCTGGTCCAGGAACCAGTTGACGACGCCCCACTGCTCGTCGAACAGCCAGGTGTAGACGGTGGTCGCGGCGACCACGGGCATCGCCCAGGCCATCAGCAGCGCGACCGAGAGCGCCAGGCGCATCCGCTTGCCGAGCTGGTTGAGCAGCAGGCCGATCAGGGTGCCGCCGACCATGATCAGCACCACGTTGATCAGGGTGAAGGCGACGGTGCGCCCGGTGACCGCCCAGAACTCGGGGTCGCCCAACTGCTCCTTGTAGTTGTCGAACCCGGTCCACTCGGTGAGGTGCATGACCAGCTGGCGCCGGTTCAGGTTCTGGAACGACAGCAGCACGGTCTTCAGCAGCGGCCAGCCCAGCAGGGCGAGCGTCGCCACGGTGGCCGGCAGCAGCAGCAGGTACGGGGCAAGGCGGGCGCCCAGGCCTGGGCCTCCCGCGGATCTGGTGCGCTTCGGCGCGTCGCCCTTGGCTCCGCCGCCCGCGGCACTCGTCTCAATACTGGCCACAACAGCCTTCCCTGACTCCGGGGACTGTGTCTGCACCCGCTCCGAATGCACAGCCATCGTTCTCACATCCTCACAACCCGGCCACGACGGACAGGCGCCGCTCACCGACCCCCCGCCGGGGGCCGGTGAGCGACGCCGCTCAGTGCTTTACTGCTTCTCGTTGAGGCGCTTCGCGATCTCGTCGTCGTACTTCTTGGCGGTGGAGGCGTAGTCGCCGCCCTGGAGGACCGCGGTCAGGAAGTCCTTGATCGGGTTCGGCTTGTTCTCGACGCTGGCCCAGTTCGGGGTGTTCGGGGTGATGCCGCCGACGGCCGCGGCGAGCTGGGCCGCCTTGGCGAAGTCACCGGTGATCTGGCTGTTCAGCGCGGCCTTGTTCGGGATGTTGCCGGCCGCGGCGACCAGGCCCTCGTTCTTGTCGTTGAGGGCGATCTTCAGGAAGTCCTTCGCCATGTCGGTGTTCTTGCTCTGCGCGGCGACGGCGAGGTTCGAGCCACCGAGGAACACACCGGAGGGCTTGTCGGCGGTCTTGCCCGGGATCGGGAAGAAGCCGATCTTGTCCTTCGGCATGTCCTTCTCGGCCGGCAGCTCCCAGCCGAGGCCGATCATGGTGCCGACGTTGCCCTTGGCGAAGACGTCCTTCTGCTGCGGGGTGGCCTCGTCCTTGTCCTTCGGACCGGTGACCGAGTAGCCCTGGAGCTTCTGGTAGGTGTCGAAGGCCTTCTTCGCCTCGGGCGAGGACAGGCCGCCGACCCACTTGTCGCCGTCCTTCTTGGCGATCTTGCCACCCTCACCGGTGAGCAGGCCGAAGTAGGTGTACCACTCCTGACCCGGCAGGTAGATCGGGTCGGCGACGCCCTCGGTGGCCTTGAGCTTCTCGAGGTCGGTGTAGAACTCGTCCAGGGTCTTCGGCGCGTCGGTCAGACCGGCCTTGGCCCACAGGTCCTTGTTGTAGGCGACCACGCGGTTGGAGACCCACCACGGAGCGGCGTACTGCTTGCCGTCCAGGATCGCGGCCTCGTTCTGGTTGGCCGCCCAGCTGTCGCCGCCCAGGGCGGACTTGTCCTTGGTGATGTCGAGCAGGCCGCCCGAGGCCGCGTAGCCGGCGGTCTGGGTGTTGCCGACCTCCAGGACGTCGACCGAGCCCTCGGACAGGGCGGCGGTGATCTTCGGACCGATGTCGGTCCACTCCTGGGTCTGGAAGTCGACCTTCGAGCCCGGGTAGGTGGTCTCGAACTCGGTCTTGACCGAGTCGGTCCAGCCCTTCGGGGCCGAGCCGGACATCGTCCACACCTTGAGCGTCTTGCCCTTGTACTTGTCGGCCGACGAAGCGGACGTCGACTTCGAGTCGCCGTCGTTCTTCTTGCCGTCCGAGCTACAAGCCGCCAGGCCGACGACCATTGCTGCGACGCCGACCGCCGCGATGAGCTGACGCTTCACGCCATCCTCCTGAGGGATGCCTGGGTTACCCCCGTCGGGCGGCAGCGGCATACCCACACAAAGCGGGGGGAATGGTGCCGCGGACCCCTTCGAGCGGGTGGGGGGATTCGTAGTAACCGGCCTAGTGGTGTAGACCAGATGCCTGGAGCTTGGCCTAGACCAATGGGCCTGTCAACGGCTGTTCGACCGATCTCCACCACCCGTTATCAAGCCGACACCGCACATCGTTCATCGCGTGATGAGGTATTCGTTCCGTAGCCATACATGCAACGATGTGACCCGTTAACGAAGTGGCGGGGCTTGTGAAGGCCCCGCGAGAAGCGGGAGAACAGGTCCGATGAGCAGCGACGGGGGAACCACCGCCCAGGCCGACGACCCCGAGGTGAAGAACCTCCCGACGCAGGCCGGCACCGACCCGACCGCGCGCGTCCCCAAGTACTACGGTCTCAAGCGCCACCTCCTCCAGCTCACCGAGACGCAGCCGGCCGGCACCCCGGTCCCGCCCGAGCGCGCGCTGGCCGCCCAGTTCGACACCTCGCGCACCACCGTCCGCCAGGCCCTCCAGGAGCTGGTCGTCGAAGGCCGGCTGGAGCGCATCCAGGGCAAGGGCACCTTCGTCGCCAAGCCCAAGGTCGCCCAGGCGCTGCAGCTCACCTCCTACACCGAGGACATGCGGGCCCAGGGCCTGGAGCCCGCCTCCCGGCTGATCGAGATCGGCTACATCACCGCCGACGACCGGCTCGCCCCGCTGCTCGACATCAAGCCCGGCGGCCGGGTGCTGCGGATCGAGCGGCTCCGGCTGGCCAACGGCGACCCGATGGCCATCGAGGTCGCCCACCTGTCCGCCAAGCGCTTCCCCGCCCTGCGCCGCAACCTGGCCAAGCACAACTCGCTGTACGCGGCGCTGCGCGAGGTGTACGGGGTCACCGTGGCCGAGGCCGAGGAGACCATCGAGACCACCCTCGCCAACCCGCGCGAGGCCGGCCTGCTCGGCTCCGACCTCGGCCTGCCGATGCTCCAGCTGTCCCGGCACTCCTTCGACGCCGACGGCGACCCGGTCGAGTGGGTCCGCTCCATCTATCGGGGCGACCGCTACAAGTTCATCACCCGGCTGAAGCGCCCGGAGTAGGCGCACTCCCCCACCACGCCACGGGCACCGGCGCGCGCGACCCGCGCACCGGTGCCTTTTGCGTCCCGCAGGGGCGAACATCGGTCGGTTGCGTCCGACTGGCGGGAAGTTCCGCCGTTCCCGGTGACATGGATCACCCCATGCCCTAGATTGCGCAGCCGTACTGACTGCCGATCACCGATGGTGCTGCTCGGCGGGTTCGCGCGGCGCGAGGCGCCGCCCGGGCTGCGGCGCCGACGGGGAGAACCCTCCGAGCGGAGCCGAAGATGCCGTCTGATCCCGATGCCCACGAAGCTGTCATGCCCGAGCCAGCCGGGGCCCCCGTCCCGGCGGTGACCCCCGAGCGGGTGCTGGCCGGCCTCGCCCTGCTGGTGCCGATCGTCGCGATGCTGTGGGTGTCCTCGTACGACAAGACCGACCCGGCGGCGGCCGGGATGCCGTTCTTCTACTGGTACCAGCTGCTCTGGGTGCCGGTGTCGGCCGTCTTCACCGTCGCCGCCTACCTGTTGATCAACCGGGACGAGAAGGCCCGCAAGGCGGCCCGGAACGGCGGTGCGCGATGAAGGACGTCAATGTGACGGCCCTCGTGGTCTTCGTCCTGTTCTTCGCCCTGGTCACCGTGATGGGCTTCCTCGCCTCGCGCTGGCGCCGGGCCGGGGACGCCGCGCACCTGGACGAGTGGGGCCTGGGCGGGCGCAGCTTCGGGACCTGGGTGACCTGGTTCCTGCTCGGCGGCGACCTCTACACCGCGTACACCTTCATCGCCGTCCCGGCGGCGGTGTACGCGACCGGCGCGGCGGGCTTCTTCGCGGTGCCGTACACGATCATCGCCTACCCCCTGGTCTTCCTCTTCCTGCCCCGGCTGTGGTCGGTCTCCCGGGTACACGGCTACGTGACCCCGGCCGACTTCGTGCGCGGCCGGTACGGCTCCCGGCCGCTGTCGCTGGTGATCGCGCTGACCGGGATCCTGGCCACCATGCCGTACATCGCCCTCCAGCTGGTCGGCATCCAGGCGGTGCTGGACGTGCTGGGGGTCGGCGGCGGGCCGAACGCCGGCTGGTTCGTCAAGGACCTGCCGCTGTTCATCGCCTTCGGCGTGCTGGCCGCCTACACCTACTCCTCCGGCCTGCGCGCCCCGGCGCTGATCGCCTTCGTCAAGGACGCCCTGGTCTACATCGTGATCATCGTCGCGGTGATCTACATCCCGATCCGGCTGGGCGGCTTCGGCCACATCTTCGACGACGCCGCGGCCCACTTCCGGGCGGCCAAGGCGGGCTCGCTGACCCTCCCGGACAACAAGCAGTGGGCGTACGCGACGCTGGGGCTCGGCTCGGCGATGGCCCTGTTCATGTACCCGCACTCGGTGACCGGCGTACTGGCCTCCAAGTCGCGCAACACGGTGCGCCGCAACATGGCGATCATGCCCGCGTACTCGCTGATGCTCGGCCTGCTGGCGCTGCTCGGCTTCATGGCGGTCGCGGCGGGCATCGGCACCGGGACGAAGGGGTACAACCCCCAGCTCGCGGTGCCGCAGCTGTTCGCGGCCATGTTCCCGGACTGGTTCACCGGCGTGGCCTTCGCCGCGATCGGGATCGGCGCGCTGGTGCCGGCCGCCATCATGTCCATCGCGGCGGCCAACCTGTTCACCCGCAACGTCTACAAGGAGTGGCTCAAGCCCGCCGCCACCCCCGCCGACGAGACCCGGGTCGCCAAGGCGGTCTCGCTGCTGGTGAAGGTCGGCGCGCTGGTCTTCGTGCTCGGCATGGACCGGCAGGCCGCGATCAACCTCCAGCTGCTGGGCGGCCTGTGGATCCTGCAGACCTTCGTGGCCATCGTCGGCGGCCTGTTCACCCGCTGGTTCCACCACTGGGCACTGTTCGCCGGCTGGGCGGCCGGCATGGCCTACGGCACCTGGAAGGCGTACGGGATCGCCAGCCCGCAGACCAAGCACTTCGGCGGCAGCGCGGCCGAGATCCCCGGCATCGGCGAGATCGGCTACATCGGCCTGACCGCCTTCGTGCTGAACCTGGTCGTCGCGGTGGTGCTCACCCTGGTGCTGCGGGCCCTCAAGGCGCCCGACGGCCCGGACGAGACCAAGCCGTCCGACTACAGCGCCGACGCCGGCGAGGACGAGCCGAAGAACGCGCCGGAGCCCGTAGCAGCGCACTGATTCACGCGGTACGCGCCCTGTGATCGCGCCGCCTTCTCCGTGAACACTGGAGAAGGCGGCGCGATCATATGTATGAACAGGCGTGCACGCCGGGCACCACCAGACCGGACCGGCAACCGGCCGGAACCTGATCGACCACGGGGAGCTCGCTGCCATGGCAGAACTCGGCACCACCCTCAACGGCCAGCACCAGTCCACCCAGCACCAGTCCGCCCAGGGCCCGCACCACCACGTCACCGGCCACCGCCCGGCGACGGCCACCCGGCTGCCGTCCGTGCTGATCGCCACCCGGCACGGCGAGTCCACCGCCAACGTCGAGTTCCAGCTGGCCGAGGCCGCCGGCGCGCTCAGCGTCCCGATCAGCTGCCGTGACGCCGACATCCCGCTGTCGCTGCGCGGGCAGCAGCAGGCCCAGGGCCTCGGCCGCTGGTGGGCCGCCCTGCCCAGCGCCGACCGGCCGCGCAGCGTCTGGTGCTCGCCGTACGTGCGCACCGCCGAGACCGCCCGGATCGCGCTCGCCCAGGCCGCCGGGCTCGGCTCCGTCCCGGTGTCGCTGGCCGTCCGCTACGACGAGCGGCTGCGCGACCGCGAACTCGGCGTCCTGGAGATGCTGCCGAAGGCCGCCATCGAGGCCAAGCACCCGGAGGAGGCGGCCCGGCGGCGCAAGATGGGCGAGCTCTACTACCGCCCGCCCGGCGGCGAGTCCTGGGCCGACGTGGCGCTGCGGGTGCGCAGCCTGCTGCGCGACCTGTGCGAGGAGGAGGCCGGGCGGCCGGTCCTGGTGGTCGCGCACGACTGCACGGTGCTGATGCTCCGCTACGCGCTGGACCGGCTCACCGAGGAGCAGCTCACCGCGCTCGGGCCGGTCCACAACTGCTCCACCAGCCTCTGGCGGGCCCAGGACGGGCGGCTGCGGCCGGACCGCTGGAACAGCGTCGGCCACCTCGCGGCGGAGCCCGGCTGACGGCCGGTCAGCCCATGCCCGGATCGGCGAAGCAGCGCCGGTAGGCCAGCGGCGTGGTGCCCAGCCGGCGGCCGAAGTGGTGCCGCAGGGCGGCCGCGTTGCCGAAGCCGCAGCGGGCGGCGACCGCGTCCACCGGCTCGGTGGTGGACTCCAGCAGCCGCTGGGCGAGCAGCACCCGCTGGCCGACCAGCCAGCGGTGCGGCGTGGTGCCGGTCTCCTGCCGGAAGCGGCGGGCGAAGGTGCGCGGCGACATGTGCGCCCGTACGGCCAACTGCTCGACGGTGGCCTCCTCGTCCAGGTGGTGGCGCATCCAGTCGAGCAGCGGGGCCAGCGAGTCGCCGTCGTCCTCGGGCAGCGGGCGGTTCACGAACTGGGCCTGCCCGCCCTCCCGGTGCGGCGCCACCACCATCCGGCGGGCGATCTCCCGGGCCACCTCGGCCCCCTGCACCTTGCGCACCAGGTGCAGACAGGCGTCGATGCCCGCCGCCGTCCCGGCGGAGGTGATCACCGGGTCGTCGTCCACGTACAGCACGTCCTGCTCGACGGTGGTCAGCGGGAAGCGCGCGGCCAACTCCTCGCCGTGCCGCCAGTGGGTCGCGGCGCGGCGGCCGTCCAGCAGCCCGGCGGCGCCCAGCACGAAGGCGCCGCTGCAGATCGAGAGCACCCGGCCCCCGGCCTCCACCACCCCGCGCAGCGCCGCCAGCAGCGGCTCGGGGTAGCCGTCCCGGATCGTCGCCGCGGTGACCACCACGAGGTCGGCCCCGGCCAGCCGCTCCGGACCGTGCGGGACGTCCAGCGCGAAGCCGGCGTGGGTGGCGTGCGGGCCCGGCCGGGCGCCGGCGATCGCGAAGTCGTAGCCGGGCAGCCCGTCGGCGGTGCGGTCCAGGCCGAAGACCTCGCAGGCCACCCCGAGCTCGAAGGGGTGGACCTCCTCCAGGACCACCGCCACCACGTCCTTCAGCCGGCCCTCGCCGCCGGCCGGTACTTCGTCGCCGCCCGGTGTTCCGTCGCCGCCCGGCACGGCGGCTCCCCCCGGCGTCCCCTCACTCATCGGCATGCCGTCCAGGATGCCCGGCCGGCCGGCCCGGCGGAAGACTCCGGGTGGCAGGATTTCGATGTGATCGGTCATTCCTGCCACTCGTCGGCGCCGCGGCGCCGGGCCAGGGTGGAGGACATGGACAGCGACACCGTCATCGGCGCACTCGCCCTCACCGGAGCCGTCGCCGGCTTCGGACTGCTCGGCCTCCTGATCGGCCGCGAGACCTCCCGCGGCCCGGCGGCCGGCCGCGACAACTACCACCGCCCGGGCGGCTACCCGGCCGACCCCGACCGGCCCGAGCGGCTCCACGGCACCGCTCCCGCCGCCCCGCCGCACCCCCGGGCCGACCCGGTCCGTTCGACCCGCCCGGCCCAGGCCGGCCCGGACCCGCTCCCGGACCCGGTCCGTTCGACCCCGGAGCGTCGCGCCCCGGACGGCTCCGGCACACTGGCGGCATGGACTACCTCATCCGCGCGGCCCTCCCGGAGGACCTCGAAGACGCCGGCCGCATCACCGTCGACTCCTTCGTCGGCGGCGGCTTCACCTCGCCCGCCAGCAGCTACGTCGAGCTCCTGCGCGACACCGAGCGGCGGGCCCGGGAGGCCGAACTCCTGGTCGCGGTCGACCCGGACGCGGGACGGGTCCTCGGCTGCGTGACCTTCGCGGTCGGCGGCACCGAGTGGGCGGACATCGCCACCGAACGCGAGGGCGAGATCCGGATGCTCGCCACCGACCCCGCCGCCCGCGGCCGGGGCGTCGGCGAGGCGCTGGTGCGCGCCTCCCTCTCCCGCAGCCGCGAACTCGGCCTGGCCGGCATGGCGTTCTCCACCCGTCCGGAGATGACCGCCGCCCACCGGGTCTACGAGCGGGTCGGCTTCCGGCGCACCCCCGAACGCGACTGGGCGCCGTACCCGGGGATGGACCTGATGGTCTACACGCTGGCGTTCTGAGCCGGTGTCTGCCGCCGTGCACGCTCGGTGACTTGAAATGACCATCCGATCGGCTCGCTGCTAGGATCCGCCGCATGACGACGGGGAGTGCGCCTAGCGGCTGGTACGAGGACCCTTCGGGGCAGCCCAACACGCTGCGCTGGTGGGATGGTTCGACCTGGACCGACAAGGTTCAGGCCAAGCCGGGAGGTGCCGCGCCCGCGAGCCCCTTCCCGGGCCACGCGGTCCGGGACGCGGCCGCCCCGACGGTCGCCCCCGCGCCGCCGGCCCCGCAGCCCGCTCCCCCGGCGCCGGCCGCGCCGACGATGGCCTCCGTGCCGACCCAGGCCGCCGTCCCGGCTCCGCAGCCCCTGCCGCAGCCCCAGCCCGTGCCGCAGCCCCTGCCCGTCGCGCCGGCGCCCAAGCCGGTCCCCACCTCGGTGGTGTTCGAGACCGTCGAGCCGGACCGCGGCAAGCGCCGGGTGCTGCTGTCGGTCGGCGCCGTGGTGCTGTCGGTCGTCATGGCCGGGGGCGGCTACGTGATCGGCCACAAGACCGCCAAGCCCGGCCCGGTGAAGGCCGACGCGAGCGCGTCGCCGACGGCCTCCGGCGACCCCAAGAGCCCGAACGGCTTCATGGGCACCGCCCTGACCGGCGGCCAGCAGCTCCAGGGCGGGCGGCAGATCACCGGCCAGGACTCGAAGATGAACTTCATGCTGCCGCAGGACTGGCAGGTCCAGGTCGACGCCAAGGCCCCCAACGAGGTGCGCTACGCGGTCAACCCGTACGCCTGCGTCGGCCACGGCAGCGGGGCCTGCACCCGCGGCCTGGTCATCCAGAACCTCCGGGTGTTCAACGGCGGCTGGTCCGACCCGAAGTCCCTGGTACTCGGCATGGGACAGCTGCTCTACAACACCCGCTACGGCTCCGACGCGCCCACTCCGCCGGAGCCGGTGAAGCAGTCGGCCGTCAAGATCCAGGGCCTGGACGGCTACCTGGCGCTGTGGCACGTCCCGATGTCCAGCGGCTCCTCCACGCCGGACGGCTACTGCGGCGTCATGGAGGTCACCCCGGCGGCCGGGGCCACCACCGTGCCGGTGCTCCAGATCTGCCTCGACCAGGCGGCGGAGGCCCCGTCGCTGGCTCTGATGGACCAGATCGCGAACTCCGTCAAGATCACTCCCTGACGCCGGTCCGCCGGCGGGCCCGCCCACCCGCGGGCCCGCCGCTCAGGGGTGCCCGCGGGGCGCCCGGCCCGGCCGGGCGCCGACCCCGGACCGAGACCGGCCGACCACGGCCCGTATGCTGACCGTTCGAACGACCATCAGCCAAGCCCATGAAGGACGCCGACACGCCGCGCCGCCGTCGACCCGACGGCCGGGGCCCGGCGCCGACGGGCGTGACAGAGCAGGGAACCAGCGCTTCGACACCACGGAGCAGCTGTACGGGGGTTGACTGGTGGATTCCACCGAAGAACAGACCGCGCAGCGGAGCACCCGGGGACGCGGACGCCACGGACGCGTCCTCCCCAGGGCCCGGCACGAACGGCGCATCGTCCGCCGCGGCCTGCGCAACTCGGCGGCCCAGCGCGCCTACATCGCCTGTTCCGCGACCGCCGGTCCGCTGACCCCAGGCCAGGACGGCGACCCCGTCCGCTACCGCTCGGTCTCCTCACGCGGCGTCACCTTCGTGACGACCCTCCTGGTCGCCGTCAACGCCCTCGCCGGCCTCGCGTTCGTCGGCTGGCTGCTCCTTCCCGAGCACATTCCCGGTTCCGGCGTGGGCTGGTCCCCGGACTGGCGGATCAACGTCGCGCGTATCTGCTTCTGTGCGGTAATCACGGTCGAAGTGGTCCGGTTGGTTCAGAACCTCGCCGTCTGGGTTTTCGCGTTCCGCGCCAAGGACCCGATCCCGGTCACCCCGCCACCCGGCCTGCGGGTCGCCGTGCTCACCACGATCGTGCCCTCCAAGGAGCCGATCGAGATCGTCGAGCGCACCCTCGCCGCGATGCTGCGGATCGAGTACGACGGGCCGGTCGACGTCTGGATCCTCGACGAGGGCGACGACGACCGGGTCAAGGAGATGGCCGCCCGGCTCGGCGTCCACCACTTCAGCCGCAAGGGACGCCCCGAGTACAACCAGGCCGAGGGCGAGTTCCGGGCCAGGACCAAGTCCGGCAACCACAACTCCTGGCGCGCCGAGCACGAGCACGGCTACGACGTGGTGGCCCAGATGGACCCGGACCACGTCCCGCTGCCCTGCTTCCTGGAACGCACCCTCGGCTACTTCCGCGACCCCGACGTCGCCTTCGTCGTCGCCCCCCAGGTGTACGGCAACATGTACGACAACTGGGTCGCCCACGGGGCCTCCGTCCAGCAGTACCTGTTCTCCGGACTCGTCGAGCGCGGCGGCAACGGCATGGACGCGCCGCTGCTGATCGGCACCAACCACCTGTACCGGCCCACCGCCTGGCAGCAGATCGGCGGGTACCAGGACTCGATCATCGAGGACCACCTCACCAGCATGCGGGTCCAGGCCTCCGCCAACCCGGAGACCGGCCACCGCTGGAAGGGCGTCTACACCCCCGACGTCCTCGCCGTCGGCGAGGGCCCGACCTCCTGGACCGACTACTTCAACCAGCAGAAGCGCTGGGCGTACGGCATCTGGGAGATCCTGCTCAAGAGCCGGCTGCGCTCGGGCATCAAGCTGCGGCTGCGCCAGCGGGTGCTCTACGGCCTGGTCCAGTTCTACTACCCGAGCGTGGCGGTCAACACCGTCCTCGGCAGCCTCGCCACCTCCGTCTACCTGGCCCTCGGCATCACCTCCATCCACCTCAACAGCACCCACTGGATGGCCCTGTGGGGCGCCGGCATGGGCAGCTGGCTGGTGCTGTGGCTCTGGCTGCGCCGGTTCAACCTGGCCGCGCACGAGCGGCGCGAGATCGGCATGGCCGGCATGGGGCTGGCCCTGTTCGCCGGCCCGGTCTACGTGGCCGCCGCGATCGCGGCGCTGCTGCGCCGTCCGCTCGCCTACGCCGTCACCGCCAAGGGCGACCTGCGCAGCGCCGAGTCGCTGTCGACGTTCCGGCTGCACCTGCTGTGGGCGGCCGTCGCGGGCGGGCTGCTCGGCGCCAGCTTCACGCTGCACCACGACATCTGGATCCTGCGGTTCTGGGCCGGGGTCAGCCTGTTCACCGGGCTCGCGCCGCTGGTGATCTCCTTCGTCGGCTCCCGCCGCGAGGCCCGGGCCCAGCGCGCCGCCGCGGCCAGGGCGGGCGGCTCGGCCGACGCCGCACCCGCCACCGCCTCCGCCGCACCGGGCACGGCCGCGTCCCTGCCCGCCCAGCGGACCGAGCCGTCGCACCCCGAGCCGCCGCACGCCGACCGGCAGCACCCCGACCGGCAGCACCCCGAACCGTCGCACGCCGACCGGCAGCACGCCGGCCCCCCGCCCGCCACGCGGGACGCCGAGGAGGACGGCTTCGAGGAGCTGCTGGAGCCGGCCCGGGCCGGCGGCCGGGCCGAGCGGAGGGCCCGCTGATGCTGAGGATCACCATCCCCCGGATCGCCGCCCTGGTCGCCCTGGCCCTGATGGTCGGGTACACCTTCGTGCTCGCGCCCCGGCTCTCCCGCAACCACGACCAGGACCCGTACAGCTTCGCCGGCGCGGCACCGACCGCCATGCCGGGCTGGCTGACCAGCGCCCTGTCCGCGTCGCCGAGCGCCACCCCGGACACCCCCGCGACCCCGCCCTCTCCGGGCGTGACCACGACCCCGGCCCCGACGCCCACCGCGCCGCCCCAGCCGCCGCAGTTCCCGCCGGCCGGCGGCGCGTTCACCGGCATCATGACCAAGTCCGGCCCGTACGACCTCGGCCCGCTCGACGAGTTCACCGCCGCCGTCAAGCACCAGCCGAGCGTGCTGGAGTTCTCGGCCGGCTGGTGGGACCGCAAGTTCGACCGCCGGGTCTTCGACACGGTCGCCGAGCGCGGCATCATGCCGATGGTCGCCTGGGAGCCCTGGGACTACCGCAAGGAGGCGAAGGAGGACAAGCTCCGCGGCGAGCAGCCCGAGTACGCCCTCTCCCGCATCATCGACGGCAAGTTCGACGACTACATCAGGACCTGGGCCGAGGGCGTCAAGGGCCTCGGCTACCCCGTCGCGCTGCGCTTCGCCCACGAGATGAACGGCTACTGGTACCCGTGGGCCGAGCAGGCCAACGGCAACCGCAAGGGCCAGTACGTCCAGGCCTGGAAGCACGTCCACGACATCTTCAAGGAGGTCGGCGCCACCCGGGTCGCCTGGGTGTGGAGCCCCAACGTCGACTACGAGAACGCCACCGGCCTGGGCAGCCTCTACCCCGGTGACGACTACGTCGACTGGGTCGGCCTGTCCGGCTACTACGGCACCACCGGCGTCGAGAAGTACAAGTCGTTCGACCAGATCTTCCAGCCGACCATCGAGCAGGTCCGGGCGTTCACCCACAAGCCCGTGGTGATCACCGAGACCGGGGCCACCGACACCTCGGGGCTCAAGGCGCAGTGGATCACCGAGATGTTCTCGCAGCTCCCCCAGCACCCCGACATCATCGGCGTGATCTGGTACGAGTCGCGCAAGGAGGTGGACTGGCGGGTCGCCGCGTCCGGCGCCGCGTCCGAGGCGTTCGCCGCCGGGGTCGCCGCGCCGCGCTACAACACGCCGTGGACGGTCCGCTCCGAGCCCGCCCTGGCCGTCGCCGCGCCGCCGGCCCCGGTGCCCGATCCCCCGGCCACCCCCACCACGCCGCCCTCCACCCCGGCCAAGCCCCCCGCCAAGAAGCCGACCTCGACCACGACCCGGCCCCGGTCGGGCTCGACCCCCGCCGGGTGAGCGCGCCACCGCCCCGGCCCTCCTACCGGCCGGTGACACCGCCGCGGGGAGGCGAGACCCCGGTGGCCCACCCCGTCGTGCCCGGCCCCGGGCGCCGCGCCGCGCGCCCGTGGTGGTGGCTCCTGCCGGCCGTCGCGGTCGCGCTGGCCCTGTGCGCCGTGCTGCTCCCGCAGGACCGCAAGGAGCCCGCCCGGGCCACCCCGACCGTCACCCCGCTGCCGGCCGCCACGGCCGGCGAGCTCTGCTCCACCGGGGAGAACCGCTACCCCGCCCAGACCGTCGACTCCGGCCGCTACCTGATCAACCCGAACGAGTGGAACTCCACCGGCGGCCTGTGCATCAGCGGCAGCGAGGCCGGCACCGGCTTCCGGGTGACCCGCAGCGGCATCAGCCCCGCCAGCCTGACCGACCCGGACCGCGGCCCCGGCGCCTACCCGCACATCAGCACCCAGTTCCAGCCCGGAACCGGCCCGCTGCCGATCGCGGTCGACAACCTGCGCTACGCCACCAGCAGCTGGCAGACCACGCAGGTCGACGGCGGCGTCTACAACGCCTCGTACGACATCTGGTACAGCAACAGCCGGACGAGCTGCTCCTTCACCGAGAGCGCCGAGCTGATGATCTGGCTGCGCGGGAACGGCAAGACCCCGTTCGGCCGGCAGGCCGGCGAGCTGAAGGCCGGCGGCACCTCCTACCGGGTGTACGAGGCACCGAAGAAGAGCAGCCACACCCTGATCACCTACGAGATGGCCACCAGCGCGACCTCCGTCACCGACCTGGACCTGCGGGCCTTCACCCGCGACGCCGCCCAGCGCGGCTACGTCCCGGCGGGCTCGTACCTGTGCGCCGTCCAGGCCGGGTTCGAGATCTGGGACGGCGGTGCCGGGCTCGGCAGCGACTCGTTCTCGTTCCAGGCCGCCGCCGGGCAGCCCAGCGGCGCGATCACCTCGGCCCTGCCCGGCCTCTGCCTGGACAGCCGGGTGGCGGGCGATCCGGCCGCGATCGGCGCCGGCACCTGCGACGGCTCGCCCGCGCAGGCGTGGACGATGGGGGACGACGGCTCGGTGGGGCAGAACGGGCGCTGCGTCGAGGATCCGGGGCTCGGTTTCCCCGTCCTCACGGGCTGTACCTCGCGCCCCGACCAGCGCTGGCGGGTGACCCCGACGGGGCAGCTGGCGAGCCAGGGAACGGGGCGCTGCGTCGAGAATCCGGGCGCCGCCGCGAGTGGGACCGCCCAGGTGCGGATGCGTCCCTGTGAGGCCCGTACGGGCCAGGAATGGCACCCTCCAGCCTGAGCAGTTTATCGCACACACAGTCGAACAACTGTGCTTCGCGACACTACATGTGGGGCTGCATCGGACTCACGGCACTAGATGTATGCTCGTCCCTGCTGTCGATGCAGGGGAACCCGGTGCGAATCCGGGACTGCCCCGCAGCGGTGAGCGGGCGGCTCCACGAGCCCTCCCCGCGAGTCCGAATACCTGCCGACGGCGTGCCACGGGCCCTCCCGCAGAGGCCGGCAGCACGAGCAGTTTCCTTCCGGGCCTCGCGGGCGGGCCGGGGATGCCACCGTCACGCGGACGCCTCTCGCTGCCCGCGTGCGTGCTCCCCTGCCCCGAACGGCCCGGTACCCCCGATCACCGCCGCCGATCGCCGCCAGGAGAGAGCGCCTTGACCACCGCTGCCTCAGCCACCCTGCCCGCCCAGGGCTCCGGTACCGCCTTCACCGACCCGACGGTGACCGACCCCGGCGGCGCCCTGCTGCGGCTGCTCACCGACCGCAGTGCCGACCTCCCCGAGGTCGACCCCGGCCATGTCGCCGCCGCCGCGCTGCGCGGCCGCCACGCCGGCTCGGACTACGCCGAGCTGCGCGGGCTGGCCGTGGACGCCGCCGCGTCGATGATCGCCGAGGACCCCCAGTACTCGAAGCTGGCCGCCCGCCTGCTCGCCCTGGAGATCGTCGACGAAGCGGGCAGCCAGGGCGCCACGTCCTTCGCCGCCTCGATCGCCGTCGGCCACGCCGAGGGCCTGATCGGCGACACCACCGCCGCCTTCGTCGCCAAGCACGCCGCCGCCCTGGACGCGCTGATCGACACCGCGGGCGACGACCGCTTCGAGTACTTCGGCCTGCGCACCGTGCAGTCCCGCTACCTGCTGCGCCACCCGATCACCCGCAAGGTGGTCGAGACCCCGCAGCACTTCCTGCTCCGCGTCGCGTGCGGCCTGGCGGTCGGCGACAACGAGCAGTCGGTGCGCGAGGTGGCCGAGCTGTACGGCCTGATGAGCCGCCTGGAGTACCTGACGTCCTCCCCGACGCTCTTCAACTCCGGCACCCGCCACCCGCAGATGTCGAGCTGCTACCTGCTCGACTCGCCGCTGGACAACCTGGACTCGATCTACAGCCGCTACGCGCAGATCGCCCGGCTGTCCAAGCACGCCGGCGGCATCGGCCTGTCCTACTCGCGCATCCGTTCGCGCGGCAGCCTGATCCGCGGCACCAACGGCAAGTCCAACGGCATCGTGCCGTTCCTGCGCACCCTCGACTCCTCGGTCGCCGCCGTCAACCAGGGCGGCCGGCGCAAGGGCGCCGCCTGCGTCTACCTGGAGACCTGGCACGCCGACATCGAGGAGTTCCTGGAGCTCCGCGACAACACCGGCGAAGAGGCGCGCCGCACCCACAACCTCAACCTGGCGCACTGGATCCCGGACGAGTTCATGCGCCGGGTCAACGCGAACGCGGACTGGTCGCTGTTCTCCCCAGCCGACGTGCCCGAGCTGGTCGACCTGTGGGGCGAGGAGTTCGACGAGGCCTACCGCAAGGCCGAGCTGGCCGGCAAGGCCGTCCGCACGATCCCCGCGCAGACCCTGTACGCCCGGATGATGCGCACCCTCGCGCAGACCGGCAACGGCTGGATGACCTTCAAGGACGCCTCCAACCGCGCCGCCAACCAGACCGCCCTCCCGGGCCGCACGGTGCACTCCTCCAACCTGTGCACCGAGATCCTGGAGGTCACCGACGACTCCGAGACCGCGGTCTGCAACCTCGGCTCGGTCAACCTCGGCGCCCACGTCGCCGCCGGCGCCTCCGCCGACGACCTGGCCGGCGCCATGGACTGGGACCGGCTGGACGCCACCGTGCGCACCGCCGTCACCTTCCTCGACCGCGTGGTGGACATCAACTTCTACCCGACCGTCGAGGCCGGCGCCTCCAACTCCCGCTGGCGCCCGGTGGGCCTCGGCGTGATGGGCCTCCAGGACGTCTTCTTCAAGCTGCGGCTCGACTTCGACTCCGCCGAGGCGAAGGCCCTCTCCACCCTCATCGCCGAGCGCATCATGCTCACCGCGTACGAGCGCTCCGCCGACCTGGCCGAGCAGCTCGGCCGCCACGAGGCGTACGGCGAGACCCGCGCCGCCCGCGGCGAGCTGCACATCGACCACTTCCCGACGGCCGCCCCGCAGTGGGCCGACCGCTGGACCGCGCTGCGCGCCCGCATCGCCGAGACCGGCCTGCGCAACTCGCTGCTGCTGGCCATCGCGCCGACCGCGACCATCGCGTCCATCGCCGGCGTGTACGAGTGCATCGAGCCGCAGGTGTCCAACCTGTTCAAGCGCGAGACGCTCAGCGGTGAGTTCCTCCAGGTCAACCCGTACCTGGTGCGCGAGCTCAAGGAGCTCGGCGTCTGGGACCAGCAGACCCGGGACTCGCTGCGCGACGCCAACGGCTCGGTGCAGGAGCTCAACTGGCTGCCCGCCGAGGTCCGTTCGCTGTACCGCACCGCGTGGGAGCTGCCGCAGCGCGCGCTGATCGACCTCGCCGCGGCCCGCATGCCGTACCTCGACCAGAGCCAGTCGCTGAACCTGTTCATGGCGGCGCCGACCATCGGCAAGCTCAGCTCGATGTACGCGTACGCGTGGAAGGTCGGTCTGAAGACCACCTACTACCTGCGCTCGCGCCCGGCGACCCGGATCGCCCAGGCCGCCTCCGGTACCGCCCGCGCCGCCGCGCCGGTGCCGGCCGGCCCGGTCACCGTCGGCGCCCCGACCCTCACCCCGGAGGAAGAGGCCGCGCTGGCCTGCTCCCTGGAGAACCCCGAGTCCTGCGAGGCCTGCCAGTAATGTCCGACGACCGCGAGAAGATGCTGCTCGACCCCGGGTTCGAGCTGACCCTCCGCCCGATGCGCTACCCGTCGTTCTACGACCGCTACCGCGACGCCATCAAGAACACCTGGACCGTCGAGGAGGTGGACCTGCACTCCGACGTCGCCGACCTCGCCAAGCTGAGCGAGGGCGAGCGGCACATGATCGGCCGGCTGGTCGCCTTCTTCGCGACCGGTGACTCGATCGTCGCGAACAACGTCGTGCTGAGCCTCTACAAGCACATCAACTCCCCGGAGGCGCGGCTGTACCTGTCGCGCCAGCTGTTCGAGGAGGCCGTGCACGTCCAGTTCTACCTGACGCTGCTGGACACCTACCTTCCGGACCCGGAGGACCGCAACGCGGCCTTCGCCGCGGTGGAGAACATCCCCTCCATCCACCAGAAGGCCCAGTTCTGCTTCAAGTACATGAACGCGGTCGACCACATCGACTCGCTGCAGACCAAGGAGGACCGCCGCGCGTTCCTCCTGAACCTGATCTGCTTCGCGGCCTGCGTCGAGGGCCTGTTCTTCTACGGCGCCTTCGCGTACGTGTACTGGTTCCGCAGCCGCGGCCTGCTGCACGGCCTGGCGACCGGCACCAACTGGGTGTTCCGCGACGAGTCCATGCACATGGACTTCGCGTTCTCGGTGGTGGACACCGTCCGCGAGGAGGAGCCCGACCTCTTCGACGACGAGATGGCCAAGCAGGTCACGGAGATGCTGGAGGAGGCCGTCGAGGCCGAGCTCCAGTTCGCCCAGGACCTGTGCGGTGACGGCCTGCCCGGCATGAACACCGCCTCGATGCGCGAGTACCTCCAGGCCGTGGCCGACCAGCGGCTCGCCCGCCTCGGCATGCCGATCCGCTACGGGTCGACCAACCCGTTCGGCTTCATGGAGCTCCAGAACGTCCAGGAGCTGACCAACTTCTTCGAGCGCCGGGTGTCGGCGTACCAGGTCGCCGTCGAGGGCTCGGTCTCCTTCGACGACGAGTTCTGAGCCCGGAGAAACCACGAGGTGCCCCGCACGGCCACGGCCGTGCGGGGCACCTTCGTTCGGATCAGGCGTTCGGGACCGTGGCGTACTTCGGGGTGCCCTCGGCCATCTGCTTCAGGGCGTCCTTGCGGTCGCGCTTCGACAGCTTGTCGATGTAGAGGGTGCCGTACAGGTGGTCGGTCTCGTGCTGGAGGCAGCGGGCGAAGAAGCCGGTGCCCTCGACCCGGATCGGCGTGCCGTCCTTGTCGACGCCGGTCACCGCGGCGTAGTCCGGGCGCGCCAGCTCGGCGTACGCGGTCGGGACGGAGAGGCAGCCCTCGTTGCTGTCGTCGAGCTCGCGCCGGCGGTCGGCCGGGTACTCCTCGAGCGTCGGGTTGATCACGTGGCCGATGTGGCGCACGCCCTCGTCGTCCGGGCAGTCGTAGACGAAGACCTTCAGGTCGACACCGATCTGGTTGGCGGCGAGGCCGACGCCCTCGGCGGCGTACATGGACTGGAACATGTCGTCGATCAGCGCGGACACCTCGCCGTCGAACACCGTGACGTCCTTGACCTCGCGGTGCAGGACGGGGTTGCCGACGACGGTGATCGGGCGGGCCGTGCCCTTGGTGAGGTCGGGCTCCTCACCGACCACCTTGACGGGAGCCTCGGGCGCCGCCCCCTCCACGTCGTGCTCGTGCTGGTGCTGCTCCGCCTGCTCCGCCATGTCTTCCGCTTCCATAGGTCCTACTCGTACCTCACCAGGGTACTCAGCAGACTTCTTCGAGGTCCCGGTACGCCCGGGTTCCCGGGGAGCCCGCGACCCAGCGGTCGAGCAGGGTGCGCACCAGGTGGGCGGGGGCGGCGATCCCGCACTCGCGCTCGACCAGCCAGGACATCCCGGCCGCGCCGCCCTGGCTGAGGTGGCTGAGGTGGCCGGGGTGGGCGGCGTCGCCGTCGTCGTGCGGGTCGTGGTGGGCGGCGATGCCGTCGTCGGAGGCCATCCGGCTCTCCGAGCAGGCGCGGCAGAGCAGCCGTACCGAGGAGGTCCAGTCCTCGGCCGCGTAGCCGGCGTCGGCGACCAGCCGCTCCAGGGCGTCCCGGTCCCCGGCGGTGGCGGCCTGGAGCAGCACCACGTAGGTCGGCACCGGGGAGGGCGCCCACAGCTCGATCTCGTCGAACACGGGGTAGGCGACGCCGTCGGTGACCCGCTCGCCGTGCGGGGCGCCGTCGTGCAGCACCACCTCGCCCCAGCGGCGGCCGGAGGAGGGCAGCGGGATGGAGAGGACCTCGATCCGGGCCGGGTCCAGCCGGCGGCCCCAGACCACCTCGGACTCGCCGTCCGGGGAGAGCCGCACCGGGGTGGTGCCGAGGTCCAGGCTGACCGGGCCGTCGGGCTGCCCGCCGGGGCCGCCGGGCAGCTTGAGCCCGTACGCCTGCCAGGCGCGGCGGGCCAGCGGCCAGTCCTGCAGCGCGGTGGCGGTGATGCCGAGGTTCCACCAGTCGGGGGCGCCGTGCTCGCGGTCCAGCAGGGCGACGGCGCGCAGGCCGGCCGAGCGGGCCTGCTCCCAGTCCCGGCGGAACTTGTGCAGGAGGGCGAGGTTGAACCAGGAGTCGGAGAGCCACGGCTCCAGGTCGGCGGCCATCACCAGCAGCGCGCCGGCGTCCTCGTAGCGGCCGTCGCCGATCAGCGTGAAGGCCCGGTCGGTCGTCTGCCGCCAGGTGGCGGACGGCCGGTGCCGTGCCCGGTGGAAGATCCTCACGTTCGTCCCTGCCGTCGTCGTCCGCTCAAGTCCCGTGCCACCGTGCCCTTACCGCCTCGGACGGTGCGGGGGCCCGGTGCCCCGGGTCGGTGTTCCACGCTACGACCGCATCCAACCACGCCCGCCCCCGCCCGCGCTCCCCACCGCCGAGGTTGGGGTCCGCCCCTCCCCAGCCTGCCCGCCCGATCGCGCCCTCTCAACCCCGGGCGCCACGGGGCGCCGCTCCCGGGCGCCCGGCGGGCCACCCGGCGCGGGCCGGGCCGCTCGTTCCGGGCGGTCCCTCCCGTTCCGGCCCGGGTCCCGGCCCGGCCCGGCGCTCAGCCCCGGGCCTGCCCGCCCACCCGGGCCAGGGCGTCCAGCACCCGGGCGTCGTAGACCCGGCCGCGCCCCAGCCGGAGCACCTCCAGCGCCTCCAGGCGCCCGACGGCCTCGCCGACGCCCCGGCCGCGGGCCGCGGTGAGCAGGTCGTCGTGGGCGTTGGCGACCCGGATGATCCGGGCCTCGAGCGGCACCGGGCCCTCGCCGCCGGACGCGCCGGTGCAGGGGTCGGCCAGCCGGGCGACCTGCTCGGCGACCTGCCGGGGCACCCCGGTGCGGCTGATCACCTCGCTGCCCAGCCGGGCGATCCGCTGCTGCTCGGCGCAGGGCAGCAGCGCGGTGGCGCCGTCCGCCACCGGCTCGACCAGGGACAGCTGGCCGACGTCGTGCATCAGCGCGGCGTACTCCAGCAGGGCGAGCTCGCGGGTGCCCAGGCCCAGCTCGCGGCCGAGCGCGCACGCCGTGTCCGCGACCCGGCGCGCGTGCCCGTGCGGGGTGTAGCCGGCCACCTCGGTGGCCCGGGCGAGGCTGGCGATGGTCTGGCCGGTGGTGGCCCGGACCGCGGCGGCCCGCCGGAAGGACACCTGGGCGAGCAGCAGCGGGGTGCAGAACAGCGGCAGCGCCCAGAGCCCGACCTCGCCGGCCGCGAGGCTGACCAGCATCCCGGTGGCGACGATCGCCGAGCCGATGCCGAACAGCGAGCGCAGCTCGTCCTCCAGCGCCGCCGGGAACCGCAGTCCGCCCGCCGTACGGCGCAGCAGGGCCGCCAGGGTGGCGTCGCACAGCGCGGCCAGCGCGGCGACGGCGGTCAGGAACGCGCCGTACGCCGGGCCCTCCGGCGAGAAGCGGTCGACCAGGCCGCCGTTGTAGAGCGGCTGGAAGACGGCGGCCGCGAAGCCGACAGCGAGCAGCCGGCGGGCGGCGCTGTCCCGGCGGGCCGGGTCGGCCCAGGGCGGGCGGCGGTGCGGGCGGTCGGGGCGGTGCGGCTGGGCGAGCCCGGGCAGCCAGGCGAGCAGCAGGCCGGCCCCGGTCACGGCGACCACCTGGAGCGTCCCGTGCGCGGTCGGCACTCCGCGCAGCGGCCCGAGCAGGGCGTACGCCAGCGCGCCGGCCGCGCCGATGGGCGCCTGTTCGCGATCGCCCGGAAGGGTGATCCGGACGCATTCGCCGAGCGCGATGAGCGCGGTGAACGCCAGCGCGACCCCCGGCTCCGCGACCCCGCGCAGCGCCACCGCGCCCAGCGCGAGCCCCAGCAGCGCGGCGGCGGCCAGGTGCACCGCGCGGGCCGTGCGCCCGCACGCCGCCCGGCGCGGGAGCGTGCGCGCACGGAACGTGCGGCCGAGGGCCGCGCGCCCGGCCGCGGTCACGGCTGCCCGGCCGCGGGAACGCTCCCGCCCTGGGCGGGCACCCGGCCGGGCGCGGCCCGGGCCGGTTCGGGCACCCCGAGCGGGATGTCCGGGACGGCCCGCACGCAGTCCTCGGAGTGCACCACCGGCCGCCAGTCGTGCACGGCCAGCGCGTCGATCAGCGCCCGCACCATGACCGGGTCGAACTGGCTGCCGGAGCAGCGCTCCAGCTCGGCGACCGCCTCGGTGACCGGGCGGCCCCGCCGGTAGGAACGGGTGGAGGTCATCGAGTCGAAGGCGTCGGCGACCGAGATGATCCGGGCGAACTCCGGGATCCGGTCGCCGCCCAGCCCGCTCGGATAGCCTCGGCCGTCCATCCGCTCGTGGTGGTGCAGGATCCCGGCGTGCGCCTCGCCGAGGAAGTCGATCCCGCGCACCAGCTCGTACCCGTACACCGGGTGGACCTCGACGGCCCGGCGCTCCTCCTCGGTGAGGGGACCGTTTCTGCGCAGCAGCTCGGTGGCCACCCCGAGCTTGCCGACGTCGTGCAGGATCCCGGCGAAGCGCAGGGTGCGCAGCCGCTCGGCGTCCATGCCCAGCTGAGTGGCGATCAGCACCGAGGCCCGGCTGACCCGTTCGCTGTGCCCGCGGGTGTACGAGTCCTTGATCTCCACGGCCTGCACCAGCGACTGCACGGTGGCCTGGTGGGCGTCCCGCTCGCGCTGGCCCTGGGCGAACACCCAGGCCGAGATGGACAGCGGCAGCAGCGCCAGCAGTGCCGCGAACGCGCCGTACGGGCCCTGCCAGAGCACCGCGACCATCAGCCCGCCGGCCGCGTGCACCAGCACCGGCAGCCCGCAGACCGCGCAGGCCCCGCGCAGCAGCTCCCCGGCCCGGCGGCCCTCGCTGAGCATCACCATCACCGCCACCACCACGCCGTTGACCAGGCAGAACACGGCGACGGCGGCGAAGCCGGGCAGCAGTGCGGCGGGGAAGCGGGAGCCCAGCAGCAGCTGCGGGCCGCGCAGCAGGTGGAAGACGACCGAGGCGGCGAAGGCGCACAGCGCGAGCTGGGAGCCGTTGAACAGCTGGCGGCGGCGGGAGCCGGGGCCGCTCGGGCCGCCGAGCAGCGCGGCCGGGGCGGCGACCAGGGCGGCGGCGGCCGGGGGGAGCATCAGGACCCCGGCGAACAGCACCGGGAAGAAGGCGTTGACCCCGGGCCGGGCGGGCACCCGCTCGGGCGGGGCCGGGCGGCGCAGCAGTCGGCGCACCAGCACCAGGCAGGGGGTCGGCAGGCCCTGGGCCAGCGACTCCCAGCAGCCGTGGAGGAAGGCGAGCAGTCCGACCTTGGGCCAGTCCACCGGCGCGCCGAGCCAGCGCGGCACGGCGGGGGCGGCGGGCAGCAGCGGCACCAGGCAGCACAGCGCGGCCACCGGGACGGCCACCAGGTAGCGCGCCGCTCCCGGCGGCAGGGTCGCGCCTCCACTGTCGGTAGCGATCTCGACCTCCCCGCGTCCGGGCCCGCGTTGCCTCAGCGCGCCGGGCGAACCGGCGGTGAGCGTCCGTCAGGAGGATAGGCCGCCGTCCGGGCGTGGGGACGCATGATGGCGCAATGGCGCAGTTGGCGCACCGCCAACTCACCCGATCGAGTGACGGCGCATACGAGCAGAACGGGAGCGGCCCCGGGAGCGCACGCTCCCGGGGCCATCCGATTCCCTGTTGCCGACCGCGCGGGCCGCCTGACGGGCCGACGGGCCCGCCGACCGGCGGGCTACCGCGCCCGGCCGGTCACTCCGCCGGGGCGCCGGCCTCGACCGGGGCGCCGGGGCGCGCGGCCGACTCCTCGCCGGCCCCGCCGCCCACCGGCCTCGGCGCCGGGCGGGCGGACTCGACGTGCAGCTCGACCGTCGTCTCCACCGCGACCACCACCGGCTCACCGGAGCGCTGCCCGGCCCGGATCGAGTCGATCCTGGCCAGCACCTTGCTGCGGAGGTCGGCCGGGGTGTCGTCGCACCCGCAGGAGCGCTTGATCAACGCCTTGATCGCCTGCTCCAGCCCGTACTGCTTCAGGCACGGCGAGCACTCCTCGAAGTGCACGCGCAGCTTGGCGCAGTCGCCCTCGGCCATCTCGTTGTCGAGGAATTCATAGAGGTGGTCGAGGACCTCGCCACACTCGGTGTCGTGCGGATCGCCGCAGCTCATGAGCCCGAGCCCTTCGCTTCCTGCCCTGCCCCGCTGCCGGCCGGGACCAGCCCGCGCTCACGGGCGTAATCCTCCAGCATGCCGCGCAGCTGACGACGGCCGCGGTGCAGCCGGGACATCACCGTACCGATGGGAGTACCCATGATGTCCGCGATCTCCTTGTACGCAAAGCCTTCTACGTCCGCGAGATAGACGGCGATCCGGAATTCCTCCGGGATGGCCTGGAGCGCGTCCTTCACATCACTGTCGGGGAGGTGGTCGAGCGCCTGGGTCTCGGCCGACCGCAGACCCGTCGACATGTGCGACTCGGCCCTGGCCAGCTGCCAGTCCTCGATCTCCTCCGCCGCGGTGCGCTGGGGCTCCCGCTGCTTCTTGCGGTACGAGTTGATGAACGTGTTGGTGAGGATGCGGTACAGCCAGGCCTTGAGGTTCGTGCCCTCACGGAACTGGTGGAAGGACGCGTACGCCTTGGCGAACGCCTCCTGGAGCAGGTCCTCCGCGTCCGCGGGGTTGCGCGTCATGCGCAGCGCCGCCGAGTACATCGGATCCAGGTAGCCCAGGGCGTCGCGCTCGAAGCGCTCCCGCCTGGTCTCCTCGCTCTCCTCCGCCGACACCCGGTAGGTGTCCTCACCGATCGCCTCGGCCAGTTCCTCACCGGTGAGCGCCTCGCCCGCAGGCCGGACCTCGTCCGGGCCACTGCCCGGATCGGCCTCGTGCTCGGTCCCGACGACCGGACCCACCTCCTCGGCATGACGGGCACGGCCCACGGCGGGCCGCCCAGAAATGGAGGATATCGGGCTGACGGGCTTCTCGCCCGCGTCAATCCACTCCGACCAGGAGGGGACGAACGCCGCGGCGGCCTCGCGCTCCTCAGGCCGTTCGGGGCACGCGATCGAACCCATCTGCCCTGCCTCTCACCGGTGACTCCTGCTGACGAGCATGTCAACCACACCGGCCCCGCCCGCATTCCCGCTCACCCGGCGCATTCACTCGCACGAGTGAGCGAACGGAAACGCCCTGCTCACGGCACCGCCCGCCCGGCGACGCCCGCCCGGCACCCGCCGCCCGCCACCCTCCGTCGGCCGCCTCACAGCAGCCGCAGCACCCAGTCCCCCACCGCCGCGCAGAGCGCGTCCAACACCTCGTCCTGCCCCATCGGCGCCCGCTTGGGCACCGCGAAACCGTGGCTGCCGTACGGCACCGCCACCAGCTCGTGCCCGGCCGGCAGCTCCGGGAACTCCTCCGGCCCGCCGAACGGGTCCTGGACGCTCTGCACCACCAGCGTCGGCAGCCCCGACTCCAGCAGCTCCTCCGCCCGGCTCTTCTCCGGCTTGCCCGGCGGGTGCAGCGGGAACGCCAGCGCCACCACCCCCACCGCCCCGCTCGCCGCCCCCGTCCGGCAGGCCACCCGCGCCCCGGCGCTGCGCCCGCCGACCACCAGCGGCAGCCCCTGCCCGGCCAGGTGCGCGGCGACCGGCCGCCAGCCCGTGTCCAGGGCCTTCGGCGCCGGGCCCAGCTTCCGGCCCGCCACCCGCCAGGGCTGCTCCACCAGCGCGACGGTGATCCCGTGCCCCGGCAGCGCCGCCGCCAGCGCCACCAGGTCCCGGGCCTCGATCCCGCCGCCCGCGCCGTGGCCGAGCGCCAGGACGGCCCTCGGCGCGGACGCCCGGTGGTAGGTGATCCGGGCCTCGCCGGCCTCGGTGGGGACGAGTTCGGTGGTGCTCATCTCGGCGACTCCAGGACGGGGGCGTTCGGAACCGGCCGGAACCGGCCGGAACGCGTCGGAACAGGTCAGAACAGGTCAGAACAGGGTGGTCTCGTACTCGGCCTCGGCCCACGGCTCCTTGAGCTCCGGGCCGTTGTTGCGGACGCTGCCGACCGCCGGCGACACCGGGGTGGCCAGCAGCGCGCCGGGCGGCGGGGGCACCAGCAGCGGGCGCAGCCCGTCCGGGTCGGTCAGCCCCGGGTCCAGCCACTCGTCCCAGGCCCCCGGGTCGAGGAACAGCGGCATCCGCTCGTGGATCGGCGCCAGCGACTCCTCGGCGTCCGTGGTGACGATCGTGAACGTCACCAGCCACGCCTCCGGATGCCCCGGCGGCACCGCCCGGTTGCGCCAGAACTCGTACAGCCCGGCCAGCGCCAGCGGGGAGCCGTCCGCCCGGGACACGAAGTACGGCTTCTTGCGGGCCTTGCCGCGCTCGCCCGGCACCGTCTGCCACTCGTAGTAGCCGTCCACCGGCAGGATGCACCGGCGCGCGGCGAAGGCCTGCCGGTACGAGGGCTTCTCGTGCACCGTGTCCGACCGGGCGTTGATCATCTTCACCGCCGTCTCGGCGGAGTTCGACCACTGCGGCACCAGCCCCCAGCGCAGCACCCGCAGCTGGCGCACCGGCCGCGGCCGGTCCCGGCCGGCCCGCTCCAGCACCACGAAGGCGCTCTGGGTCGGCGCGACGTTCCAGCTCGGGTCCAGGGTCTCCTCCGGGTCCCACTGCTCGACGCCGAACAGGTCGACGACGTCCTCGGGCTTGCTGCTGGCTGCGAACCGACCGCACATGCGGGCCAGCTTGCCATGCCGCCCTTCCTCATCACTTGTTCACGCCCGGACCAGAACCGCCCGCTCCCGCCCGCCCGTCCCCGCATGGGAGGCTGCCCCGAACGGCCCAACCCAGCGAACGGAGGCGGGAAGACCAGATGAGCACCCACGACCAGACCCTCAGCGCCCTGTGGGACCAGGTCACCGGCACCCAGTCGGCACCGCCCGGCTGGCTGGTCCTGGCCACCGGCGCCGCCGCCCTGCTCGCCGTCCTCGCCCGGCCGCTCTGGCACGTCGCCCGCAACGCGGTCACCATCGCCCACGAGGGCGGCCACGGCCTGATCGCGCTCGTCACCGGCCGCAAGCTGGCCGGCATCCGGCTGCACTCCGACACCTCCGGCCTCACCCTCTCCTACGGCCGCCCCACCGGCCCCGGCATGGTCCTGACCGCCGCCGCCGGCTACACCGCCCCCGCCCTGCTCGGGCTCGGCTGCGCCGCCCTGCTCGCCGCCGACCGGATCACCCTGCTGCTCTGGCTGGCGATCGTCCTGCTGCTCGCCCTGCTGCTGCGGATCCGCAACGCCTTCGGCCTCTTCACCGTGCTGGTCTCCGGCGGCGCCTTCTTCCTGGTCTCCTGGTTCGGCAGCGCCGAGGTCCAGGCCGGCTTCGCCTACCTCGGCTGCTGGTTCCTGCTCTTCGGCGCCGTCCGCCCCGTCCTGGAGCTCCAGCACCAGCGCCGCATCGGCTGGGCCCGCGACTCCGACGCCGACCAGCTCGCCCGGCTCACCCACGTGCCCGCCCTCGCCTGGGTCACCGCCTTCCTCCTCACCGCCCTCGCCTGCCTCGCCCTCGGCGCGAGCTGGCTGCTCCAGCCGCTGCACTGACCCCGAGCGGCGCGAGCCCCTGCCCCGAGCCGAAGGGGCGCGCCGGTGCCGAAAGGGAGAAGCGAGGGAGCGAGATGGGGGTCCCCCCGGCCGAAGGCTGGGGGAGAGCGAGGGAGCGCCGACCGTCGGCACCGGACGAGAAGCGCCCCGGAGGCGAGCGGGCGAGTAGTAGCCCGTTCCGGTACGGCCCCTAGACTTGCCGCATGACCGAGACCCCGTGGCCCGCCCCCGTCGCCACCAGCCCCGTCGACGCCACCGTCACCATCCCCGGCTCCAAGTCGGTCACCAACCGGGCCCTGGTGCTGGCGGCACTCGCCGAGCGGCCGGGCTGGGTGCGCCGCCCGCTGCGCAGCCGCGACTCCCAGCTGATGGCCGACGGCCTGCGCGCCCTCGGGGTCACCATCGAGGAGACGGTCAACAACGACGCCGGCGGCACCGGCGGCGGCGAGGCCTGGCGGGTCATCCCGGCCCCCGCGCTGCGCGGCCCGGCCTCGGTCGACGTGGGCAACGCCGGCACGGTCATGCGCTTCCTGCCCCCGCTGGCGGTCCTCGCCGACGGCCCGGTCCACTTCGACGGCGACCCGCGCTGCTACGAGCGCCCCCAGCACGGCGTCATCGACGCCCTGCGCGCGCTCGGCGCCCGCCTCGACGACGGCGGCCGCGGCGCCTTCCCGCTCACCGTCCACGGCACCGGCTCCCTCGACGGCGGCCCGGTCGAGCTGGACGCCTCCTCGTCGTCCCAGTTCGTCTCCGCCCTGCTGCTCTCGGGCGCCCGTTACAACCACGGCATCGAGGTCCGGCACATCGGCGGCCCGGTGCCGTCGCTGCCGCACATCCGGATGACCGTCGAGATGCTGCGCCTGGCCGGGGCCCAGGTCGACGCCCCCGAGGACGGCGGCGAGAAGGACGTCTGGCGGGTCACCCCCGGCGCCCTGATCGGCCGCGACCTGGTGGTCGAGCCGGACCTGTCCAACGCCGCGCCGTTCTTCGCCGCCGCCCTGGTCACCGGTGGCCGGGTCACCGTGCGCGACTGGCCGAAGCACACCACCCAGCCCGGCGACCAGCTGCGCGAGATCTACACCCGGATGGGCGGCGCCTGCGAGTTCACCGACGAGGGCCTCCAGTTCACCGGCACCGGCCGGATCCACGGCATCGAGGCGGACCTGCACGACGTCGGCGAGCTCACCCCGGTGATCGCCGCCGTCGCCGCGCTCGCCGACTCGGAGTCCCACCTGTACGGCATCTCCCACCTGCGCCTGCACGAGACCGACCGGCTCGCCGCGCTCGCCAAGGAGATCAACGACCTCGGCGGCGACGTCACCGAGACCGAGGACGGCCTGCGGATCCGTCCGCGTCCGCTGCACGGCGGCACCTTCCACACCTACGAGGACCACCGCCTGGCCACCGCCGCCGCGGTGCTGGGCCTGGCCGTGCCGGGGATCGGGGTGGAGAACGTCGCGACCACCGCCAAGACGCTGCCCGACTTCCCCGGGATGTGGGCCGAACTGCTCGGTGAAGCGGCGGCGGACGCCTGAGCGGAGACTGAGCACATGCGCCGCTACGGCAAGGACGCCGACGAGGACGACATCCGCAACCGCCCGGCCCGCCGGGGGTCCCGGCCGCGGACCCGGATCCGACCCAAGCACGACGACGCCGCCGAGGCGATGGTGCTGACCGTCGACCGCGGCCGGCTGACCTGCCTGGTCGATCCCGGTACCAAGCAGGAGCGCCAGGTCATGGCCATGAAGGCCCGCGAGCTGGGCCGCAAGGGTGTGGTCGTCGGCGACGTGGTCAACCTGGTGGGCGACCTCTCCGGGGACGCCGACACCCTTGCCCGGATCGTCCGGGTCGAGGAGCGCAGCTCGGTGCTGCGCCGCACCGCGGACGACGACGACCCGTACGAGCGGATCGTGGTCGCCAACGCCGAGCAGCTGGCGATCGTCACCGCCCTGGCCGATCCGGAGCCCCGTCCCCGGCTGATCGACCGCTGCCTGGTGGCCGCGTACGACGCGGGCATGGAGCCGCTGCTGGTGCTCACCAAGGCCGACCTCGCCCCGGCGGCGACGCTGCTGGACTCCTACGCGCCGCTCGGCATCCGGTACGTGGTCACCCGCCGGGACGAGCTGGAGACGGCCGGCGCCGAGGCCGTCCGCGAGCACCTGCGCGGGCGCTCCACGGTGTTCATCGGCCACTCCGGCGTCGGCAAGACCACCCTGGTGAACGCGCTCGTCCCGGACCGCACCCGGCAGACCGGCCACGTCAACGCGGTCACCGGCCGGGGCCGGCACACCACCGTCTCGGCCCTGGCCCTGCGGCTGCCCCCGCCGCCCGGCGCCAAGCCGGGCTCCAAGAAGGCGCTGGACCCCGGCTGGGTGATCGACACCCCGGGTTTCCGCTCCTTCGGCCTCTCGCACATCGACCCGTCCCGGGTCATCCTCGCCTTCCCCGACCTGGAGCCCGGCACCGTCGACTGCCCGCGCGCGTGCAGCCACGACGAGCCGGACTGCGCGCTGGACGCCTGGGTCGCCGACGGCCACGCCGAGGCCGCCCGGCTCTACTCGCTGCGCCGCCTGCTGGCCAGCAAGGAGGCCCGCGAGGGCGACTGAGCCGGCCCGGCCGCGGGGCGGCGGCGGCCCGGCGGCGGGTCCTCGCGCGGGGTTCGCGAGCCGTTCGAGGTGTCGGACCGCGTCCTCCTGGCGATCATAGGAAGGTCGGACCGGGTACGGTCCGACCGTCGATCGACTGGGAGGGCACGCGATGGCATGGGCCCTGGTGGTCCTGGCCGGCCTGCTGGAGACCGGCTTCGCGATCAACCTCAAGCTCAGCGAGGGCTTCACCAAGCTCTGGCCCACCGTCAGCTTCTGCGTGTTCGCCCTCGGCAGCTTCGGCCTGCTCACCCTCTCCCTGAAGAGCCTGCCGGTCGGCCCCGCCTACGCGGTGTGGACGGGCATCGGCGCCGCCGGGACGGCCATCTACGGCATGGCCTTCCTGGACGAGACCACCTCGGTGCTCAAACTCGTCTCGATCTCGCTGGTCATCGCGGGCGTCATCGGCCTCCAGCTCAGCGGCACGGCGCACTGAGGGCCGGCCCGGCGGCTCCCGTTCCGGCACGCCCCGGCGCGCACACCCCGGCGCGCCCCGTCGCACCCCACCCGGCCCCCGTCGCACCCCGCCGGCCCCGTCCCGCTCCGCGAGCCCGGCTGTGCCGATCGGGACGGGCTCGCTAGGGTTTCCGGCATGGCCGACTACCACGACGATCTCCGACTCGCCCACGTCCTCGCCGACTCGGCCGACTCGGTCACCCTGGAGCGCTTCCGCGCGCTCGACCTGAAGATCGAGACCAAGCCCGACCTCACCCCGGTCAGCGACGCCGACAAGGCCGCCGAGGAACTCGTACGCGGCGTGCTCCAGCGCGCCCGTCCGCGCGACGCGGTCCTGGGCGAGGAGTTCGGCCTCCAGGGCTCCGGCCCGCGCCGCTGGGTGATCGACCCGATCGACGGCACCAAGAACTACATCCGCGGCGTCCCGGTCTGGGCCACCCTGATCGCCCTGCTGGAGGACGGCCCGGACGGCGTCGAGCGCCCGGTCGTCGGCATCGTCTCCGCCCCGGCCCTGCAGCGCCGCTGGTGGGCGGCCAAGGACCTCGGCGCCTTCGCCGGCCGCAGCCTGACCAAGGCCTCCCGGATCCACGTCTCCGGCGTCTCCCGGATGGAGGACGCGTCCTTCTCCTACTCCTCCCTCACCGGCTGGGAGGAGCGCGGCCGCCTCGACCCGTTCCTGGACCTCACCCGCGCCTGCTGGCGCACCCGCGCCTACGGCGACTTCTGGTCCTACATGATGGTCGCCGAGGGCGCCGTCGACATCGCCGCCGAGCCCGAGCTGTCGCTCTGGGACATGGCGGCCAACTGCGTCATCGTCGAGGAGGCCGGCGGCCGGTTCACCGGCCTGGACGGCGTCCCCGGCCCCGGCGGCGCCGACGCCGTCGCCTCCAACGGCATCCTGCACGAGGAGACGCTGCGCCGCCTCGCGGTCTGAGCGTCCCCGGGCCCCCGTCCGGCCCCGTGCCCGGGCACCCGGACGGGTCCGGACGTGGTCGCAGGCCCTGTGACCGGTGGGAGCCGGTCACAGGGCCTGCCGCTTTCCGGCCCGGCCGGTGCTACTGCTTGCGCAGTTCCCGGACCGCCGCGTCCAGCCGCTGCCCGAAGTCGGCGTCGGCCTTGCGGAAGTTGTCGATCGCCCGCTCCACGATGTCCTCGCGGTCGGCCGAGACCTTGGCGATGAAGCCGCCCAGGTTGGCGATCAGCCGCTGCTTCTCGTCCTCCGAGAAGAGCCGGTAGAGGTCGCCGGCCTGCACGAAGTCGTCGTCCTCGGCGTGCGAGGGCGCCGCGTGGGTGCCGGTGGCGCCGTCGACGGCGGTGGCGGCCCACAGCGGGCGGCCGGTCTGCACCGGGCCGCCGAAGCTGTTCGGCTCGTAGTTCTTCTGCCGCCCGTGGCGCCCGTCGTACAGGTGCCCGTCGCGGCCGTTGGTACGGGCCTCGGTGGCGTGCGGGCGGTTCACCGGCAGGTGGTCGGCGTTGATGCCGACCCGGTAGCGGTGGGCGTCGGCGTACGCGAACAGGCGGCCCTGGAGCATCTTGTCCGGGGAGGGGCCGATGCCGGGCACGAAGTGCGACGGGGAGAAGACCGACTGCTCGACCTCGGCGAAGACGTTGTCGGGGTTGCGGTTGAGCTCCAGCCGGCCGATCTCGACCGGCGGGTAGTCGGCGTGCGGCCAGACCTTGGTCAGGTCGAAGGGGTTGAAGCGGTAGTTCGCCGCATCGGCCGCCGGCATGATCTGGACCTGCACCGTCCAGCTGGGGAACTCGCCGCGCTCGATCGCCTCGCGCAGGTCGCGCTGGTGGCTGTCCGGGTCCTCGCCGGCGAGCTTGTTGGCCTCGGCCTGGGTGAGGTTGCGGATGCCCTGGTCGGTCTTGAAGTGGTACTTGACCCAGAAGTACTCGCCGGCCTCGTTCTGCCACTGGAAGGTGTGCGAGCCGTAGCCGTTCAGGTGCCGGTAGGACGCCGGGATGCCGCGGTCGCCGAACAGCCAGGTGACCTGGTGGGTCGCCTCGGGCGACAGGCCCCAGAAGTCCCAGACGTTGTCGGCCTCCTGCGAGCCGGTGTACGGGTCGCGCTTCTGGGTGTGGATGAAGTCGGGGAACTTGATGGCGTCCTTGATGAAGAACACCGGGGTGTTGTTGCCGACGAGGTCGTAGTTGCCCTCCTCGGTGTAGAACTTCAGCGCGAAGCCGCGCGGGTCGCGCACCGCGTCGGCCGCGCCGAGGTTGCCCGCCACGGTGGAGAAGCGCAGGAAGACCTCGGTCTCCTGGCCGATCCGGGACAGGAAGCCGGCCCGGGTCCAGGGCGTCACGTCGGCGGTCACCGTGAAGGTGCCGTACGCCCCGGCGCCGCGGGCGTGCACCACGCGCTCCGGGATCCGCTCGCGGTTGAAGTGCGCGAGCTTCTCGAACAGCAGCTGGTCCTGGATCAGGGCCGGGCCGCCGACGCCCGCGGTCTCGGTGTTCTGGTTGTCGGCGACGGGGGCACCCGCCTCCGTGGTGAGGGTCGGGCGCAGCTCGTCCTGGGTGGTCATAACGGGTGCCTCCACGGTGGTCCGGTCGTGATGACACGATCCTAACTTGGACTTTGTCCAAGTCAATACTGGAATCAATCCCGGACTCTGACTTAACCTGGTGGACATGAACGACCTGCTGGAGAGACTGCGCGAACGCGGCTGGCGGCTGACCTCGCAGCGCCGGGTCGTGGCCGAGGTCCTCGACGGCGACCACGTCCACCTCACCGCCGACGAGGTGCACGCCCGCGCCGCGGCCCGACTGCCCGAGATCAGCCGCGCCACCGTCTACAACACGCTCGGCGAACTGGTCGCCCTCGGCGAGGTCCTGGAGGTCGCCACCGACGGCCGTGCCCGGCGCTACGACCCCAACGCGCACCGCGCCCACCAGCACCTGGTCTGCTCCGGCTGCGGCGCGATCCGCGACGTCCACCCGCACGGCGACCCGCTCGCCGCCCTGCCCCCCGCCGAGCGCTTCGGCTTCACCGTCAGCACGGCCGAGGTCACCTACCGCGGCCTGTGCCCCGACTGCCGCCGCTGAGCCCGCCCCCGCCCCCTGACCTGCCCGGCCGGCCCGGGCGGGTCGCCCGGCCCGGGCAGGCCGGGCGCCGCTACGCGCTCAGTTCGGCGTGCAGCGCGCCCAGCAGGCGCCCGGCCCGCTCCGCCACCTCGGCCGGCCCGTAGTCGATCGCCCGCCGGCACCAGTTCTCCGCCTGCACCGGCTCGCCCCGGCGCAGCGCCAGCAGCGCGAGGCGCAGCGCCGCCCGCCCGTGCCCGGCGTCGGCGGCCCGGGTGTACCAGAGCATCGCCTCGGCCTCGCTGTCCTGGCGGGCCAGCAGCAGCCCCAGGTTGAACGCGGCGCTGCGGCTGCCCGCCTCGGCGGCCCGCCGGTACCAGCTCTCGGCGATCTCCAGCGCCCCGCGCTCGGCCGCCCGCACGCCCATCCGCACCTGCGCCCGCCGGTGCCCGGCGTCGGCCGCCAGCGCGTACCAGTGCTCGGCCTCGGCGTCCGCGTCGCCCCGCCGGTCCAGCAGCGAGGCCAGCCGGAACGCTCCCTCCGCCGATCCGCCCGCCGCCGACTGCCGGTAGCGCTCCAGCGCCCCGGACAGGTTGCCGCGCTGCTCCTGGGCGACCGCGAGCTGAAGCGCGGCCTCGCCGTGCCCCTCGGCGGCGGCCCGCGCGTACCACTCCTGGGCCTGCCGCTGCTCGCCGCGCCCGGCGTGCAGCACGCCGAGGTTGAAGGCCCCGTCCACGCTGCCGGCCTCGGCGGCCTTGGAGAACCACGGCACCGCGCCGGACTCGTCGCCGCGCTGCAACAGCACCACGGCCAGCGCGTTGCACGCCTCCCGGTGCCCGGCGTACGCGGCCCGGCGGTACCACTGCTCGGCCTGCTGGTCGCGGCCGGTGCCGGCGCAGAGCAGGCCGAGGTTGAAGGCGCCGTTCTGGTCGCCGGCGTCGAGCGCGGCGCGGTACCAGCGCTCGGCCGCCCTGGCCTCGCCCCGGCCGGCGTGCAGGGCGCCCAGCGCGTTGGCGGCGTTGCCGTCCCCGGCCTCGGCGGCCTCCTGCCACCACTCGGCGGCGGCCGCGATGTCGCCGGAGTCGCGCAGCAGGAAGCCCAGCGCGCAGGCGGCGCGCGGTTCGCCGTTCTGCGCGGCCTGCCGGTACCAGCGGGCGGCCTCCTCCAGCAGCGGGCGGTCGGTGCGGGCGCGCTCCTCCAGCAGCACGCCCAGGCGCAGTGCGGCGCGGGCGTGGCTGCGGGCGGCGGCGGTGCGGTACCAGGCCTCGGCGGTGTCCTTGTCCCCGGCGGCCTCGCGCATCCGGGCCAGCCGGTAGGCGGCCTCGCGGTGCCCGGCGTCGGCGGACACCTTGAACCAGCGCTCGGCCCGGACGTCCCGGCGGTGCTCCATCAGGTCGCCCAGCGCGTAGGCGCCGAGCGGGTGCCCGTGGTCGGCGGCGAAGTGCAGCCAGTACTCGGCGGCCTCCTCCTCGCCCTGGTCGCGCAGTTGCAGCCCGAGCGCGTGCGCGGCCGGCGCGCTGCCCGCGACGGCGGCCTGGCGCCACCACTGGCCGGCCTCGGCCCGGTGGCCCTGCTGGTGCAGCAGCACGCCGAGGTTGTTGGCGGCGGCGCGGATCCCGGCCGCGGCGGCGGCGCGCAGGTACGGCTCGGCGTCCTCCAGGTCGCCGCGGCGCATCAGCAGGGTGCCGAGCCGGCCGGCCGCGTCCGGGTCCCCGCCGTCGGCGGCCTGCCGGTGGCGGGCTTCCAGGGCGGCGGACTCGCGGGCGGCGAGCGCGGTCTCGAAGCTGGTCGGGTCGGGGCCCGCCGGGTCGGCCGCAGTGCCGGGGGCCGGCTCCTCGCCGGGGCGGTCCCCGTACGCGCCGACGGCTGCGGCGAACTGACGGGTGGACACGTGGACCAGGCTGTCGGGGCCGTAGCCCGGGGCGGGGCGTTCGGACAGTCCGCTGGTGCGCTGGGCCGGCAGGGCTCCGGGGCGGCTCTCGGGGCTCTCCGCCCAGGCGTCGGTGTCCGCCTCGACGGCCGCCGCGGGCCTGGCGCCTGACTTGCCGATCAGCCTCATGCCGACTCCCGCTCCCCCAGAGTGTCGCGGCATCGTGCCCCGGCGTGCGGCCGGGGGGACTCCCAGGAGGGGTGCCGGACCCGACGGCCGGTCAGCAGCCGCGCACCGTCCCCCATGTGTCCCATCGTCGCATCACCCGCTACCCGCATACACCTGCCCCGGCCGAATTCCGGCGGGGCCGACCCGAAGCCGACGAAATTGCTTCGGCGCTTTGTCGATTTCCCGACAGTCCGACCCCACAAACCCCGCTGCCGTCGTCGTTGGCGACGGTCGATACTACCGGAGCGGTTCCCACCGCTTCGGTGCGAAAGCGGCAGCGGAAACACCAGAGGCCCGGAGGAAGGATCCTCCGGGCCTCTGGCCTTTGTAGCGGGGACAGGATTTGAACCTGCGACCTCTGGGTTATGAGCCCAGCGAGCTACCGAGCTGCTCCACCCCGCGTCGGTAAATGAACCATAGCACGGTCGCGGGGCGGAACGGAAAACGGTTGCCGCAGCTCAGCGGGCCGGGGCCGGGCGACTGCCCCGGCCCCGGCCGCGGACTACGGCTGGGGGCTCGGCGCCCCGGCCCCCGTGGCCCCCGGAGCGGGGGTACCGGTCGGGGCCGGCGCCGGGCTGCCGCCGCGGGCGGCGTCGGCCGCCTTCAGCGCGTCGCCGAGCGCCTTCTGGGCGTTGCCGTAGGCCACCCAGTCGCCGTTCTTGAACGCGGTCTGGCCGTCGGCGTACGCCTTCGCCGCGTCCGACAGCGCCTTCTGCAGCTCCGGCGAGATCGTCCCGCCCGGCGCCGGCGTGGCCGGGGCGGTGGGAGCGGGCGTCACCGGGGAGGTCGGCGAGGTCGGCGAGGTCGGCGAGGTCGGCGACGTCGGGGCCGTCCCGCTGCCCGGCGAGGACGGCGCGACCGGCGTGGCCGGCGGCGCCTGCCCGGCGAACAGCTTCTTCAGCGCGGCCTCCAGGGTGTCCTCGAACGCCACGTTGTCGTCCCCGTACACCGCCAGGACCTTCTGCAGCGTCGGGTACTTGGCGCCGCGTCCGCGCACGTACACCGGCTCGACGTTGAGCAGTCCGCCGCCGACCGGCAGGGTCAGCAGGTTGCCGTACTCCAGCTCGGTGTCACCGCCGCTCTTCAGCGCGAAGATCTGGTTGGCCACCTCCTGGCGGGAGTTGAACTTCGACTGCACCAGGCCGGGGCCGGGGGCACCGGACTCGCCCGTCATCTTCAGGACGCGGATCTTCCCGTAGTCGTCCCCCGGGTCCGCGTTGACGGCCATGAACGCCGCCAGGTTCGGGCGCCCATTGGGTACGAAGCTGCTGGTCAGCGAGAAGCTCGCGTTGGCGGCGTCCGGCATCCGCACCGTCACGTAGTACGGCGGCTGGACCTGCTTGGTGTCACTGGTCGGGTCCACCGGGACCTGCCAGATGTCACTGCCGTTGAAGAACGAGTTGGAGTCGGTCACGTGGTACTGGCCGAGCAGGTCGCGCTGCACCTTGAACATGTCCTGCGGGTAACGCAGGTGCGGCAGCAGCGACTGCGGGATGTCCGCCTTCGGCTCCACGGTGCCCGGGAAGGCCTTCATCCAGGTCTTCAGCACCGGGTCCTTCTCGTCCCACTGGTAGAGCTTCACCTCGCCGGTGTAGGCGTCCACCGTGGCCTTGACCGAGTTGCGGATGTAGTTGACCTGGTTGGCGACGGTCAGCAGCTCACCGCGCTGGTTGGTCAGCGAGTCCTTGGTCGCGGTGCCCAGCGTCGTCTTCGACGAGAACGGGAAGCCGTCCGAGGTGGTGTAGCCGTCCACCACCCAGACCACGCGGCCGTCCTGCACCACCGGGTACGGGTCGGCGTCGATCGACAGCCACGGCGCGACCTTCTCCACCCGCTCCTTCGGCGTCCGGTTGTAGATCACCTTGGCGCCGTCCGTGATCGCCCCCGCGTAGAGGATCTGCGGCTCGGCGAAGCGCACCGCGTACGCGGCCCGGGTCAGCGGGTTGTCCAGCGAGACACCGCCGGAACCGGTGTACGTGTACTCCACGTTCTGGCCGGTCTTGGTGTCGGTGTAGTCGATCTCCTTGTTGGCGCCGCCGACGATCGAGTACGTCGTCGTCTTCTCGCCGTAGTAGATCCGCTGCTGGTAGTCGCCCAGCGCGCCGGTGGCCGGCAGGCCGGACTCGGTGAACACCGGGCCGCCCTTGTCGTCGACCTGGTTCCCCTTGGCGACGGCCGCGCCGTAGCCGTGGGTGTACTTGAAGTGGTCGTTGATCCAGTTGCGCTGCACGCCGTTGAGGTCGAGCTCACGCAGGCCGATCACGGTGTCCTGCTTGTTCGCGCCGCTGCCGTAGCGGTCCACGTCCAGCGTGCTCGGGAAGGCGTAGTAGTTGCGCTGCTGCTCCAGCGACTGGAACGTCTGCGAGACGATGTTCGGGTCCAGCAGCCGCACGTCGGCGATGGTCTGCGCGTCCGGCTTGAGCGCGTCGGCGTTGGTCGAGCCCTGCGGGCTGTACGGCGTGGTCTGCGAGTCCGCGATCCCGTACGCCTGCCGCGTCGCGTCGATGTTCTTCTGGATGTACGGCGTCTCCTTGGCCTGCTCGTTCGGCTTGACCTGGAACTGCTGCACGATCGCCGGGTACAGGCCGCCGATCAGCACCGCCGACAGCACCATCAGCCCCAGCCCGATCAGGGCCGGCGCCCAGGTGCGGCGGATCGGGGTCAGGAAGAACAGCACCGCGCAGATGATCGCGACGAAGAACAGGATGGTCTTCGCCGGCAGGAACGCGTTGGCGTCCACGTAGCGCAGGCCCGTCCAGCCCGAGACGCCCTTGTACGAACCGGTCTTGACCGCCAGCGCGTACCGGTCCAGCCAGTAGGCGACGGCCTTCAGCAGCACGAACACCCCCAGCAGCACCGCCAGGTGGCCCTGCGCACCGACGCTCGCCCGCCGGCCCGGGCCCTGCAGCCGCAGCCCGCCGTACAGGTAGTGCACCAGCGCCGAGGTCAGCAGCGAGACGATGACCGCGCTGAACGCGAAGCCCAGCACGAACTCGTAGAACGGCAGGTCGAACGCGTAGAACGAGACGTCCATGCCGAACTGGGCGTCCTTCTCCCCGAAGGACGTCGAGTTGGTCCACATCAGCCAGGTCCGCCACTGGCCGGACGCCGCGGCGCCCGCCACCAGGCCGATCACCAGCGAGATGCCGATCAGCGCCCAGCGCTTGAACGGCGCGAGGCCCGACCGGTACCGGTCCAGGCTCTGCTGCTCCACCGACATCGCCGACAGCGGCGGCCGCAGCCGGTGCGCCAGCCAGATGTTGAAGCCGACGATCACCGCCATCAGCAGGCCGAAGACCGCGAACAGCCCGACCTTCGTCCACAACTGGGTGGTGAACACCGAGGAGTAGTGGACGGACCTGAACCACAGCCAGTCCGTCCAGAAGCCCGCGAACATGACGAACAGCAGGAACAGCACCGCGAGCACGCCCAGGGTCAGCAGGGCCACCCGCGCCCGCCGGGAGGGCGGGCCTACCCTCCGCCGGAAACCCGGCCCTGAGCGTTCCGGCATCTGGAATACCACGGTGGCACCTCAGCTGTGTCGTCTGGATATCGGTCGTCAGAGCAACTTAACCAGGCTTTGGCCGAGTTCCCACCGTTAGCAGACGGTTACGACGAACGACCGCCCCGGGCCGTGCCCCGGGCGGTCCGCGCGGCCCCGCCGCCGGACCGTCCGGCGGACGCGCCCCGCCCGGCGTGTGAGGATTGAGGCATGTCCGACGCGCCTGATCTGAACAACTCCCCCGACGACGTCTCCAAGCTCCCGGCCGCCACCCCGCTCACCCGGGCCGCCCTGGAGATCGACGAGTACGCCGCCACCCTCGGCTGGGACCTCCCGGCCCGCCTGTTCGCCCTGGTGGACAGCGCCGCACTGCGCAAGGCCGACCCCCGGGTCGCCAAGCAGCTCGGCCTCGCCGACACCGACGAGCCCGGCCTCACCCCGGTCGAGCAGGACGAGCTGCCGGCCGGCATGGAGCTCGACAAGTTCCTCGGCACCATCGCCTGGCCCGCCGCCGTGGCCGGCTGCGCCCTGGTCGTCGAGCGCCTGATGCTGCCGCCGGGCTCCGAGCAGACCCGCCCGCGGGGTGCCAGCGACGCCCAGCTCGCCGAGTGGGTGGCCAACCACCCCAAGCGCGAGGAGGTGCGGATCACCGCCGCCGTGCTGCGCGACGGCAAGAAGGAGATCGCCCTGCGGCTGCGGTCCAAGGACGTCGCCCGCGAGGTGCTGACCGGCCCGGACCTGGTGCCCGGCCTGACCGACGCGCTGCTCGCGACCTTCTCCTGAGGCCGGCCCGGCGACGGCCGGGCCCGGCTTCCCCGGACGTGCCGCCGGGGCCTACTTGGCGCAGGACGGCAGCGCGGAGGTCTGCCCGGAGCGGATCTGCTCCAGCGACTTCAGCGCGCCGTCCAGCGTGTCCGTCTTGACCAGGGTCAGCCCCGACGGGATGTTCTTGGTGGCCTCGGCGCAGTTCGAGGACGGGGTGAAGAAGAAGTCGGCCCCGGCGTCACGGGCGGCGATCAGCTTCATCGATATCCCGCCGATCGGGCCGACCTTGCCGTCGTCGTCGATGGTGCCGGTGCCGGCGACGAACCGGCCGCCGGTGAGGTCGCCGCCCGGGGTCAGCTTGTCGATGATGCCGAGCGAGAACATCAGGCCCGCGCTCGGGCCGCCGACGTCCTGCAGCCCGATGTCGATCTGGAACGGGTAGGTGTGCCGGATCCCGGTGCCGATGCCGACCACGGCGAGGCCGGCCCGCTCGGCGGGGGCCTTCGGGTCGAGGTCCGCGGCCCGCACGGTCGGGACGGTGACGTCGGTGCTGCTCCCGGGGGCGGCGGTGCCGTTGCCGGCGGCGTCCTTGACCCGCGGCACGACGGTGAAGACCGCCGACTCGCCCGGCTTGTGCTTGGTGACCGCGGCGACCACCTGGTCGACCGAGACGACGGGCGTGCCGTCGACGGCGACGATCTGGTCGCCCGCGTGCAGCCGGCCCTCGGCCGGGGCACCGGCGGTGACCGACTTGACGATCAGCTCGCTGCCGACCGGGACGCCCAGCTGCTTGAGCGCCGCGGTGCGGGCGCTGTCCTCGGAGGAGGCGAACTCCTCGGCGTTCTGCTTCTTGGCGTCGGCGTCCGACTGCCCCTTCGGGTACACGTTGTCGTGCGGCACCACCAGCACGTCGTCGCGCAGCCAGCCCACCACCGCGTTGACCAGGCTGGGCTCGTACTTGGCCCCGGTGACCTGGACGGTGGTCATGTTGAGGTGCCCGCTGGTCGGGTACGAGTCGTGCCCCGAGATGCTGATCACCGGCTTGCCGCCCTGGTTGCCGAGCGTGTTGTACGTCGGCCCCGGGCTCATCTCCGTGTACGGCACCTTCATCAGCACCGAGACGCAGAGCAGCGCTATGAGCAGCAGGGTGGCAGCGAGCATCGTCGCGGAGCGGCGTGGCATGCCACGACAGTACGGGACGCGGGTGAAGCGGCGCCCGCCGGGCTACCGGCCGGAGCCCTCGCCGGGGGCGGCGGCACCCGCGGTGGTGCGTTCCATCGCGGCCATGAAGCGCCGGTGCTCGGCGAGCGAGGCCGGATCCCCCGTCGCCCGCGGAGCCCGCTGGGCCCAGCCCGCCCAGAGGGCCGCGACCAGGACCGCGAGGACCGGAATGATCAGCCAGGCGAGCGCACCCATGTCAGTACTCCCAGCTCGTCGTGTCTATGAGCAGATTAACCACTCCGGCGGACAACGCGGCCGGCGCCATCCGGGTTACGGGACGGCCGATCGGCTCACTTCCAGGGAGTATTCGAGGCGCTGCTCCGGACCCGTTGGAGTGAGGCCCCGGCGCGCCTGACCCGACAGACGCCCGGAATGTGCGGACGGTTCCGGCGGGGGGGGTCAGCAGCCGCCGGCCCCGACCCACTCCTCCTCGCCGTCGGCGAAGACCTGGTGCTTCCAGATCGGCACCTCGTGCTTGAGGTCGTCGATCAGCCGGCGGGCGGCCGCGAAGGCCTCGCCGCGGTGGGCGCAGGAGACGGCGACGATCACGGCCTTGTCGGTGATCTCCAGCCGGCCGACGCGGTGGACCGCGGCCAGCGCCCGGACCGGGAAGTCGGCGACGACCTTCTCGGCGATCCGCCGCATCTCCTCCTCGGCGGTCGGGTGGCAGCTGTACTCCAGCGCGGTCACCGACTTGCCGCCGTCGTGGTCACGGACCGTCCCGACGAAGACGGTGGTGCCGCCGGCCGCGTCGTCGCCGACCGCCTCGTACACCTCGTCCAGCGAGAGCGGGGTGTCGCGGACGGCGAGCAGGCGGATGGGGTCGTGGTTCTCGGACATGCCCCCATGATTGCCCATCCTGGACGGTCCGGGGCAAGTGCCTTCCGCATCACGATGTGGAAATTTCGCATCGTGAGAAAGCTTGGCGGGGTGCGAGGGAGGCGGGCCGCCCGGGCCGGTCAGAACCGCCGCCGCTTGCGGGCCCGGCGCACCAGCGCCGCCGTACCGACCAGCGCCACCGTCGCCCCGGCCGCCCCCAGGCTGGTCGCGGCCTCCTTCCCGCCCAGCCGGCGCCCGGCCACCGCGTGCTTGCCGGACACCTGCGCCAGCAGCTCGGACAGCACCTGCTCGTTGGTGTGCCGCGGCCGCCAGCCCGCCTCGTGCAGCCGGCTGCCGGAGACCACCCACGGGTACATCGTGTACGCCAGGTCCCCGGCCGGCGCCGGGGTCAGGCCCAGCCGGTGCAGCCGCGCCGCCGTCCCGAGCGCCAGCGCGGCCGGCAGCTCCATCCGCCGGATCCCCGACAGCCGCTCGACGTCCTCCTGCTCCAGCCAGCCGTCGCAGCCGACCGTCACCTCGCCCTCGACCAGGCCCAGCGCCGCGTACTCCAGCGCCGCCGCCAGGTCGTCCACGTGGCAGAACTGCCAGCACGGACGGGAACCGGCCACCACCAGCAGCCTGGGCGCCTCGAAGTGCCGGGTCAGCACGGTGTCCACGCCGGGGCCCACCACCACGGCCGGGCGCAGCACCGTCACCTGGAGGCCGGGGTGGGCGCGCGGCGCCCGGCGGGCCAGCCGCTCGATCTCCAGCAGGTCCCCGACCAGCGAGGCCTCCTCGGTCGCCCGCAGCTCGGAGTCCTCGGCCAGCGGCACCTCGTTGTCGGCCAGCGCGCCGTAGACCATCGCCGACGTGCAGAGCACCACCCGGGGCACCCCGGCGGCCGCGGCCGCCGTCAGCACCGTCTGGGCACCGCGCACGTTGTAGGCGCTGCGGGCCCGCGGGTCGGACTCCATGCCGAAGTCCATCGCCAGGTGCACCACGACGTCGACCCCGGCCAGCCGCTCGGCCACCGCCGGGTCACGTACGTCCAGCACCCGCCACTGCACGCCGGGGACCTCGCCCCGGCGGTCGTCGACCGCCAGGACCTTCCGTACGTGCGGGGAGGCCACCAGCCGGGCGGCGACCCGCTCGCCCAGCACCCCTGCGGCACCCGTGACCGCAACGGTCAGCGGCCGTCCGCCGTAGGCTGGAGGCGGCGACGCCGTGGTGTCCGACGCGTCCTCTCCTCCGGTCAGCCCAGAGCGAACGTCCGAAGGCGGGGAACTCACCGGCCATCCTCCACGGTTAGCTTATGTGCGTACGGACGTGTGTCACGTACGTCCATCCTGCCCGAGGCGAAGGCCCGGCGGTGCACCCGGCGCGGGCCTGCCGCGCGGGATCCGCCCCCGAGTCCCCCACTCCGCCACCGCCCCGGGCGCAGACTTCCCCGCCACACCCGTATGACGGCCGACCGGATCGAGGACCCCGTGAGCGACCTTCCCTTCGGATTCGGCGTTCCGCCAGAGGAGCCCGAGGACGGCAAGGCCAAGCCCGACGACGCCCGGAAGAAGGACCAGGACCCGGCCGCCGGCGGCCAGTCGCCGTTCGGCTTCGGGGGCGGCAACCCCTTCGGCGCGCTCTTCGGCGGCCTGCCCGGCGCCCCGGGCGGCCCCGGCGGCGCCGGTGCCGACAACCCCTTCGCCGCGATGTTCGGCGGCATGAACCCCGGCGACCTCGGCGCCGCGTTCCAGCAGCTCGGCCAGATGCTCTCCTTCGAGGGCGGCCCGGTGAACTGGGAACTCGCCACGAACATCGCCCGCCAGAGCGTCGTCGCCGAGCCCGCCGAAGGCAAGAGCAAGGACCGTTCGGTCAGCGCCGCCGAGCGCTCCGCCGTCGCCGAGGCCGTCCGCCTGGCCGACCTCTGGCTCGACGGCTCCACCGAGTTCCCCTCCGGCGCGGGCACCGCCGTCGCCTGGAGCCGCGCCGAGTGGATCGAAGCCACGCTTCCGGTCTGGAAGGACCTCGTCGACCCGGTCGCCGAGCGGGTCGGCAACGCCATGGGCGGCGTCCTGCCCGAGGAGATGCAGGCCATGGCCGGCCCGCTGATGGGCATGATGCGCTCCATGGGCGGCGCCATGTTCGGCACCCAGATCGGCCAGGCCCTCGGCGCGCTCGCCGGCGAGGTCGTCGGCTCCGCCGACATCGGCCTGCCGCTCGCCCCGGCCGGCAAGGCCGCGCTGCTGCCGCAGAACGTCGCCGAGTTCGGCGAGGGCCTGAGCGTGCCCGCCGACGAGGTCCGCCTCTACCTGGCCCTGCGCGAGGCCGCCCACCAGCGGCTCTTCGCCCACGTGCCGTGGCTGCGCGCCCACCTGCTGGGCGCCGTCGAGGCCTACGCGCGCGGCATCAAGGTCGACACCTCCCGGATGGAGGAACTGGTCGGCCAGCTCGACCCGAGCAACCCCGAGGCGCTCCAGGACGCCCTGGCCGGCGGCCTGCTCCAGCCCGAGGACACCCCCGAGCAGAAGGCCGCGCTCGCCCGCCTGGAGACCGCGCTCGCGCTGGTCGAGGGCTGGGTCGACGCCGTCGTGCACGCCGCCGCCGAACCGCACCTGCCGCAGGCCGGGGCGCTGCGCGAGACCGTCCGCCGCCGTCGCGCGGCCGGCGGGCCCGCCGAGCAGACCTTCGCCACCCTGGTCGGCCTGGAACTGCGCCCGCGCCGCCTGCGCGACGCCTCCCGGCTGTGGGCGCTGCTCGCCGACGCCCGCGGCATCGAGGGCCGCGACGCGCTCTGGCAGCACCCGGACATGCTGCCCACCGCCGCCGACCTGGACGACCCGGACGCCTTCGTGCACCGGGACGCCGGCGACGGCCTGGAGGGCGGCATCGACTTCGACGCGATCGACAAGCTGCTCGGCGAGGCCGCGGCCGGCAAGCCGGACCTCACCAAGGGCGGCGACGCCGCAGGCCCCGCCAAGGGCGACTCCACCGAGGCCGACGAACAGCCGAAGACCGACGGCACCGGCACCGACGGAAAGGGCGAGCCCACCGCATGACGGACACCGACACGTCCGCGTCCACGCTGCACGCGGACGCCGTCCGGACGCTGACCGCGTGGCGGCCCGCCGAGGAGGACCAGGAGCAGCTGCGGCTCGACTACCTGGAGCACCTGGCCGCGCAGCCCGACGGCCTGTTCCGCTCCTGCCTGCCCGCGCACATCACCGCGAGCGCGGCGGTCGTCGACCCGGCGGCCGGGCGGGTGCTGCTGACGCTGCACCCCAAGGTGGGCATGTGGCTGCAGATGGGCGGGCACTGCGAGCCGGACGACCGCGACCTCGCCGCGGCGGCGCTGCGCGAGGCCGTCGAGGAGTCCGGCATCCCCGACCTGGTCCTGCTGACGGCGGACGGCGCCCCCGTCCCGGCGAAGCTGGACCGCCACCAGGTCCGCTGCACCGGCAAGGACCGGCCGGAGAACACCCACCTCGACGTCCAGTACATCGCGCTGGCCCCGGCCGGCGCGCAGGCGCTGATCAGCGAGGAGTCGCTGGACCTGCGCTGGTTCGACTACGACCGGCTGCCGGAGCTCACCGACCACTCGGTGCGCGACCTGGTGGCCCGGGCACGCCGGCTGACCGGCTGACCGACCGCGCAGCTGAGCGACTGACCGACCGAGCAGCTGACCGGCCGGGGTGCCGACCGACTGAGGTGCGGCACGGAACGGGGGCGCGGGCCGATATGGCCCGCGCCCCCTTCTTGTCGTCTTTTCCGTCGGCTCCGGCCGCCCTCGCGGCCCCTGCCGCTCCCCGTCGCCCCACGCTCCCGCCGGCCTCAACCGGCCTCAACCGACCTCAACCGACCTCAACCGCAGGAACCCTCCGGGTCCGGCCCCGGGTCGGCGTGCCGGGCACCGGGGATGTGCGGCAGCCGGGCGGCGGAGACCACACCCTCCAGGTAGCCGCGGGCCCGCTCCGTCCGGGGGTAGGCCTCCAGCAGGGCCCAGAACGCCGGGCCGTGGTCCGGCACCAGCAGGTGCGCCAGCTCGTGCAGCAGCACGTAGTCCAGCACGTACTCCGGCATGCCCTGGAGGCGGTGGGAGAGGCGGATCGTGCCCTCGCTCGGGGTGCAGGAGCCCCAGCGCGAGTTCTGGTTGGTGACCCAGCGGACCTGGACGGGGTGGGCGCGGTCGTCCAGATAGGCGGCCGACAGCTCACGGGCCCGGGCCATCAGGGCCTCGTCCCCGGGGATCCGCCGGGACTCCTGGGCGGCGAGCTTCTCCAGCATCTGCGCGACCCAGCGCTGCTCCTCCGCGTGCGACAGCCGGGCCGGGATCAGCACGACGGTGCGGTCGCCCTCGCGGTAGGCGGAGACCGTACGACTGCGGCGGGCGCTGCGCCGCACCTCGACCCGGCTGCGGTCGTGCGCCTCCGACGGGGCCGCTCCGACGGGCGGGTGCTGTGACGGCGCCGGCCTCGACTGCTCCGACTGGTCCGGGCGCCCACGCGTGTTCGGTGCCGCCATCTGCGACCCGGACGCTGCACGGGCACGCCGACGCGACGCCGGTGGATGGGAGTCCCGCTCGGCTGCCATGCCACACGACGTTACCCGGTACCACTGACAGAAGTCCGCTGCCATGGCCGGAATCTTTCATGGAGTGATCGGGAACGAAAAGTCGACGGCGGGTGTCCGGAAACCGACTTCCGAGGGGATGTCCAGTTATCCACAGAGTGTGCGAACCGATGTTCTGATCATGAGCACGGGCCTGTGGATAACCCCGGGCACACCGTCGCCCCGATGGGGCATGCTGCGGTCAGCCGTCCGGAAACGATCGGAAGGGAGATCGCCGTGCGCCTCGCGCTGAAGCCCGCTCTGTCCCGGAGTTGGCGGGACTCCGAAACCCTGCAGTTCGGCACCGTCACCCGCCATGCGGGGGTGCTCGGCAACGCCGACCAGACGCTGTGCGAGTTCCTCGGGCTGCTCGACGGCAGCCTCGACCGGCCGGAGCTGCTGGCGGCCGGAGAACGGATCGGGCTCGGCCGCGAGCCCGCCGAGACACTGCTGGCCGAGCTGGAGGAGACCGGGCTGCTGGACGACGCGGAGGCGGTCGACAGGGCGCTGGCCCGCTTCCCCCAGCCGCACCGGGAACTGCTCGGGCCCGACCTCGCCTCGCTCTCCCTGGTCCACTCCGGGCCGGGCGCCGCACCGGCCGCCCTGGCCCGCCGGGCCGACGCACGGATCGAGGTGCGCGGCGCGGGCCGGGTCGGCGCGGCGGTCGCGGCGGTGCTCGCCGCCGGCGGGACGGGCACGGTCACGGTCTCCGACGGCGGCCGGGTGACACCGGGCGACTGCTCGCCGGCCGGGCTCCCGCCCGCGGACATCGGGCGGCTGCGCTCGACGGCGGCGAGGGAGGCGGTGCGCCGCGCCGTGGGCCGTCCACCGCTGCCGGCGCCGGCCCCGCGCCGAAGGCCCGACGACCCGCCACCGGACTTCGTGGTCCTCGCGCCCCGGGACGGCAGCGGCGCCTTCGCGGGCGGGACGTACGAGGCCCGGCTGCTGCTGCGGGCCGGGGTGCCGCACCTGTACGTGGGCGTGGTCGAGGAGTTCGGCATCGTCGGGCCGCTGGTGGTCCCCGGGCGGTCCGCGTGCGGACACTGCCTGGTGCTGCGCAGGGAGGACGAGGACGCGGCCTGGCCCCGGGTGCTGGCGCAGCTGGCCCACGAGGGGCCGGGGCGGGCCCGGACACCGGCCTGTGACACGGCGCTGGCGACGGCGGTCGCCGGACTGGCCGCCCTGCATGTGCAGGTCTACCTGGACGGCGGTCGGCCGCCGAGCGTCGACGGGTGGTGCGAGGTGTCGGCGAGTGACGCGATGGCCCGGCGGCTGAGGTTGCGCGGGCACCCGGACTGCGGGTGCCTGTGGCAGCCGTTTCCACCGGGGTGAGATGAGGACGAGGAACAGCAGGGGGAGGCCCGCCGGACGACGCCGAAGGCCGGCGCCCCGGGGGCGCCGGCCTTCTCGGTGTGCTCGGCCTCAGACGGCGGCCACCGGCTTCCCGGTCTCCTCCCCGGCGCCCTCCCCGCCCTCCGGCAGGTCCCCGGCCGGCGCGGTGCCCGCCGCCGACTTCCGGTCCCGCATCACCAGCGTGGCCACCAGCGCCGCCGCCAGCACGCCGATCCCGCTGACCGTGAAGGTCGTCGCCATCGCCCCGGTGAACGCCTCCCGGGCGGTCCGGACGAGCCCGGAGTCCCCACCGGCGACCGCCAGCGCCCCGGCGATGGAGTGCTTCGCCTGCTCCGGCGTCCCGGCCGGCATCCGGTCGGCGAATCCGCTCGACAGCAGCGAGCCGAGGATCGCGATGCCGAGCGCGGCGCCCGCCTGCTGGATGGTGTCGTTGAGCGCCGAGCCGACGCCGGCCTGCTCCGGCGGGATCGTCCCCATCAGCGCGCCCACCGCGGCCGGCATCGCCAGACCCGCTCCGAGTCCGAGCAGTCCGAGCGCGACCGCCGGCACGGTGAAGCCGGTGCCGGCCGAGACCGTGGTCAGCAGCGCGAACGAGGAGGCCATGACGAGCATCCCGGCGAGGATCAGCGGCCGGTTACCGGTCTTCGCGGCGAGCTTGGCGCCGGCCCCGTTGCCGATCAGCGCCGCGACGGCCAGCGGCAGGAAGGCCAGGCCCGCCTTGACCGGCGAGTAGCCGAGCACGAACTGGAGGTACTGGGTGAGCACCAGCAGGAGTCCGCCGTTGCCGATCTGCACCAGGGTCAGCGACAGCGATCCCCCGCTGAAGTCGCGGGCCTTGAAGAGCGCCAGCGGCACCATCGGCTCGGCGGTGACGTTCTCCCACACCACGAACCCGACGAGGGCGCCCACCGCGACGATCAGGGTGACCAGCGCGCGGCCGGCGAACGCGCCGTGCTGCGGGATCTCGATGATCCACCAGATCAGGGCGGTCATGCCGACGGCCGACAGCACCGCGCCGAGCGGGTCGGGCTTGCGCCACGGCCCCTTGGACTCCGGCATCAGCAGCAGGCCCGCCAGGATCGCCAGCGCCACCACCGGGACGTTGATGAAGAAGATCGAATGCCACGAGAAGTGGTCGATCAGGACGCCGCCGAGCACCGGGCTGCCGACCAGTCCGAGCATCGCCACCGAGCCCCAGGCGGCCATCGCCTTGCCGCGCTCCTCCCCGTCGAACACGGTGATGAGGATCGACAGCGTCGAGGGCATGATCAGCGCTCCGCCGACGCCCATCGCGACCCGGGCCGCGATGACCTCGCCCGGGTTGGCACAGAAGGTCGCCGCGAGTGATGCCGCCCCGAAGAGCAGCAGTCCGATGATCATGACTTTCCGGCGGCCGAAGCGGTCGCCGAGGCTGCCGGAGGTCAGCAGCAGTCCCGCGAAGACCAGGACGTAGGAGTCGAGGATCCACTGGGTGTCCTGGGCGCTCGCGCCGAGGTCGGCGGTCATCGAGGGCACCGCGACGGTCAGGGCCATGCTGTCGACCACCAGCACGAGCGAGCTGAGGCAGAGCACGATCAGGATCCACCAGCGGTGCGGATTGCGACCCTCGACCCCGGCCCCGCCCTCGGCCTCGGCCCCGGCCCTGTTCCTGCTCCCGTTGTCGACCGACATCAGCCACCCCTCCCCATCTGCGCACACCGTTCCCCCGGTGCGCACTACGTTCCGTCGCTGCGCACACTGTACGCATGACGGAACAGTGTGCGCAACACCTGTCTCCTGTACGCTCAGTGCGAACGGTGTACGCAGCACGCGCCCCGCAGCACACAGGAGGAGGAGCCGCCGATGGCCGCCCGAACGAACCCGATCCCGTCCGTGTGGGCCCGACAGCAGCGCGAGCCCGACCAGCCCGCCCTCAGCCGGGCCGCGATCGTCCGCGAGGCGATCGCCATGCTGGACGCGGACGGCATCGACGCCCTGAGCATGCGCAAGCTCGCCACCCGCCTGAACGCGGGCGCCACCTCCCTCTACCGGCACGTGGCCACCAAGGACGAGCTGATGGAGCTCGCGGTGGACGAGGTCTTCGGCGAGATGGACCTGCCGCCCGCCGACAGCCCCGACTGGCGCGCCGCCGCCGTCGAGGCCGCCGACGCCTTCCGGGCGACGGCCCTGCGTCACCCCTGGCTTTCCTCCGTGCTGGGCCAGGCCGGCCTCGCCTACCTCGGCCCCAACCTGCTCGCCTACGCCGAGCGGCTGAGCACCCTCCTCACCGCCGCGGGCTTCCCGGATCCGTCGCGGGCGATCGAGACGCTCATCGCCTACGTCATCGGCATGAGCACCACCGAGGCCGCCTGGCTCACCACCATCGCGCGCTCCGGCGAGACCGAGGCCGAGTTCGTCGCCCGCCTGATGCCCGCCGCCGTCCAGGCCACCGCCGACTACGACCACCTCTCCGCCGCCTACACCGCCGCCGCGAAGGAGGACCCGGCCGAGGCCCGCGACGGCAAGTTCGCCTACGGCCTGGAGGTCGTCCTGGACGGCCTCGCCCTGCGCCTGCCCCGCTGACACCGGCCCCGTCGGACCGGGCCGCCCCACTCCCCCGTGAAGAAACGGCACTCCCCGCCCCGCGCCCGCCGAATTCCGGCTGGTGTGCGGCGCGGAGCGGGCACAATGGCCTAGTGATGGTCGGCCCTTCGGTGTCGGGGGGCCAGGGGATTGGAGGCCCGGGTGAGCGATCTTCCGCGCAAGGCAGTGACCCGCACGGCACGGCTCGCCGCCCTGCCGCTGGGGATAGCCGGCCGGGCCACGCTCGGCCTGGGCAGGCGGATCGGCGGCCGGTCCGCCGAGGTGGTCACCGCCGAGCTCCAACAGGCCACCGCCGACCAGCTGTTCAAGGTCCTCGGCGAGCTCAAGGGCGGGGCGATGAAGTTCGGGCAGGTGCTGTCCGTCTTCGAGGCCGCGCTGCCCGAGGAGGTCGCCGGGCCGTACCGGGCGGCGCTCACCAAGCTGCAGGACGCCGCTCCCCCGATGCCCTCCGCCAAGGTGCACACCGCGCTCGCCCAGCGGCTGGGGGACGACTGGCGCGGGCTGTTCCGGGAGTTCGACGACCGGCCGGCGGCCGCGGCCTCGATCGGCCAGGTGCACCGGGCGGTCTGGCACGACGGCCGCCGGGTCGCGGTCAAGGTGCAGTACCCGGGCGCGGGCGACGCCCTGCTCGCGGACCTCTCGCAGCTGAGCCGGGTGGCCTGGCTGCTCGGCCCGCTGATCCCGGGGCTGGACATCAAGCCGCTGATCGCCGAGCTGCGCGAGCGCGTCTCGGAGGAACTGGACTACGAGCTGGAGGCGCAGGCGCAGCGCCGGCACGCCGAGGAGTTCGCGGACGACCCGGACATCGTGGTGCCCGGCGTGGTGGCCCAGGCCGACCAGGTGCTGGTCACCGAGTGGATGGACGGCACCCCGCTGGCCGAGGTGATCGCGAGCGGCACCCAGGAGGAGCGCGACCGCGCCGGGCAGCTGCTGGCCCGGTTCCTGTTCGCCGGCCCGGCCCGGACCGGCCTGCTGCACGCGGATCCGCACCCGGGCAACTTCCGGCTGCTGAAGGACGACGGCCCGGCGGCCGGGTGGCGGCTGGGCGTGCTGGACTTCGGCACGGTCGACCGGCTGCCGGGCGGTCTGCCCGCGCCGATCGGGGCGTCGCTGCGGATGGCGCTCGACGGGGACGCGGCCGGCGTGCTGAAGATGCTGCGCGAGGAGGGCTTCGTGAAGCCCTCGATCCGGCTGGACCCGGACGCGGTGCTGGACTACCTGCTGCCGATCATCGAGCCGGCCGCGGTGGAGAACTTCCACTTCACCCGGACCTGGATGCGCGCCCAGGCGGCCCGGATCGCCGATCCGCGCTCGCCCGCCTACAACCTGGGCAAGCAGCTGAACCTGCCGCCCGCGTACCTGCTGATCCACCGGGTGACGCTGAGCACCATCGGGGTGCTCTGCCAGCTGGGCGCCCAGGCTCCCTTCCGGGCGGAGATGCTGGAGTGGCTCCCCGAGTTCGCCGACCGGCCGCGCCAGACACCGCAGGCACCACAGGCACGGCAGACACGGGAGGCACCGCAGCCGAAGGGCGCCGGCCCCGCCCGCACTGCCAAGGGCTGACCGGGCACACCCGGCCGCCGACGGCACCACCCGCACCGAGCAGCCCGACCAGCCCGAACCCACGCCGACCGCACCGACCGCGCCAACGGCCGCAGGCCGCTCCCCACCAAGGGGAGCGGCCTGCGGCACGACGGGGGTGGAACGAAGGGGGCGGGCGCTACATCAGCGCCACGGCGAGCGCCTTGCGGGCGCGCAGCGAGGCCCGCTCGGCCCGCTGCTTGAGCCTGCGGGCCCGGACGACCCGGCTGACGAGCCGTTGGTTCTCGGCCTCGTGGAGCCTGTCTTGCATATGGGCACGGGCCAGGGATTCGTGGAGGAGTTGCATCTCGAGGATCCTGTTCTGGGTCTGAAGTTCGGTGGCCTGCTCTGCGCGGGCGGTGGGATCGACGGCGGAGGGGGTCATGTCGTGGTCCTGCTCGTGGTGCGTGCTCGGGAATGGGGTACGGCTTGCGGCGTCGGCCTTGGCGGCGGCGATCCGCACGGATCGGCGGAGGGCGCTGTCCAGCGGGGGCTGCTCTCCCCGGCTGAAGGCCCTGGCCTGGTCGGCGGGGTTCACGCCATGACCTCGGTCTTGCGCGGACGGCCACGCGGCCGCTTGCGGGCCACGACGACGCCCTGGACGAACAGCTCGCCGCCCCAGACGCCCCACGGCTCACGCCGCTCCAGGGCGCCGGTCAGACAGGCGTCCTTCACCGGGCAGGTGCCGCAGAGGGACTTCGCGTACTCGACGTCGGCGGGCGTCTCGGCGAAGAAGACCTCAGGGTCGAAGGCGCGGCACGGGATGGGGAGGCCGAGCGACTCGGCCTGCTCGATGGAGCTGATCTGCATGGAAGGAACCTCCGGGGGGTCGGCCTGGTCGGCCTTGGTGATCTGGCTTGTCGGCGGTACGGACGGGGTGGGCGGCGTGATGACCGTGGACACTGTGGGCGTCTTCCTCGTCTTCTCAGTGGTTCCGGCCCAGTGGACTGGTGGTGCTGGGCCGGAGGCCCCGGAGGGCCTGGGTGGTCTTGCGTACCGGACAAAACAGAAGGGCCGCGGATCCCGGTGGTGACGGGTTCCGCGGCCCTGGAGGTGCCGACCTGAGCTGGCTCAGGTTCGTTCTCTCCAGGGTTCGGGGCCGCGGAAGGCCCACATCCGGATGACCTTGGCGCCGTTGAAGGCGGCCATGGCCTGGTTGATCAGCTGCTCGTCCTGCTTTTGCGGGTGTCCGGCACCGATGACCTGCGCATAGCCGCCATGAATGGCAGCGGCTACGGCCGCCTTCGGTGCCTGGGTCGGTCGCTCATCGCGCTCGGAGCGCGACGTGCCGACCGACGCCCAGTCACGGGACAGACCGGTCTCGACAGAGGTGCCTTCGACGCTCCTGTTGCCCGTGAGGCACAGATCAGTGTGTCCGGGACCACTGACAACGGGGGCGAGGGAGACACCGGTGGTGTCGAGACCCAGACCGGTTCCACCGAGCTCGGCGAGCGCCCGCAGACGGGCGGCACGCAGGGAGGCAGCGACAACGGTCTGGCCAGTCATTTTGGTGATCATGATGTTTCCCACTGTCTTCGCCTCCTCTCGGCGTCTCGCGGAGCCAGGTTTCCCCGGCTCCGAATGTTCGGATGTCTGTCTCGGTACAGCTGTGGGCCCGGGGAGTATCGGCACAGGTGTGACCCCGTGCGATCGCGTCCCCTTGACCGCCCCGGCAGGCTATTGCGCTCCTGGTACGCCGCGCAAACTATTTTTCGCGGCGGTTTCCACGGCGCGTCCGACAGCCGGTTTCGAAGTCCCCCGAGCAGTCCCCTGGACCGCGCCCGTGCCGGCTCACGCCGGATCGACCGAACCGTCGTCCTCGACGCCGTCCGGATCCTCCTCGGGCTCCTCCCCCGCACACAACGAGAGCACGGCGGCCCCGTACTTGTCCAGCTTCATCGCGCCGACCCCGGAGATCGAGGCCAGTTCCTGGCGGCTGGACGGCACGTCCTCGGCGATCGCCATGAGCGTGGCGTCGGTGAACACCACGTACGCCGGGGCGCCCTGCTTCCTGGCCTGCCCGGCGCGCCACTCGCGCAGCCGCTCGTAGAGCCCCTCGTCCATCGTGGACGGGCAGCTCTCGCAGCGGCGCAGCTTGCGTTCGACGGCCTCGGTGAGCACCTTGTCGCAGACCCGGCACTTGACCGGTCCGCGGACCCGCCGGCCGGCGGAGCGCTCGCCGGGCTCGACGCCCCCGCGTCCGCCGCGCGCGCCGGTCCGCGCGCCGGGTGCGGTGGAGCCGGGGCGCAGTCCGTCGAGGAAGCGGCTGGGCTTGCGGCTCGCGCGGCCGCCCGGGGAGCGGGAGAGGGACCAGGAGAGGGCGAGGTGCTTGCGGGCGCGGGTGACGCCGACGTAGAGCAGCCGGCGTTCCTCCTCGACCTGTTCGTCGGTCTTGGCGTAGATGATCGGCATGGTGCCCTCGGTGAGGCCGACGAGGAAGACGGCGTCCCATTCGAGGCCCTTGGCGGCGTGCAGGGAGGCGAGGGTGACGCCTTCGACGGCGGGCGCGTGCTGGGCGGCGGCGCGGGCGTCGAGTTCGGCGACGTAGGCGGCGAGGTCGGTGTCCTGGCCCGCGGCGGTGCGGGTGCGCTCGAACTCCTCGGCGAGGCGGACGAGGGCGGCGAGGGACTCCCAGCGGTCGCGGACGGCACCGGAGCCGGCCGGGGGCTCGGGGGTGAAGCCGCGGGTGGCGAGGACGGCGCGGACCTGGCCGGGGAGGTCGGGGGCGCCGTCGGTGAGGGGGTCGGAGGCGGCGCGGGCGGCGCCGCGCAGCAGGACGCCGGCGTCGCGGACCTCGGGGCGTTCGAAGAACCGTTCGGCGCCCTTGAGCTGGTAGGGGACGCCGACGTCGGCGAGGGCCTGCTCGTAGACCTCGGACTGGCCGTTGGTGCGGAAGAGGACGGCGATCTCGCTGGCGCGCACGCCGGTGGCGAGCAGGTCCTTGATCCGGCGGGCGGTGTTCTCGGCCTCGGTGGGTTCGTCCTCGTACTCGGTGTAGCCGGGTTCGGGGCCGGCCTCGCGCTGGGAGACGAGTTCGAGGCGGTGGCGGGCCGCTTCGCCGCGGGCCTGGGAGAGCAGCCCGTTGGCGAGGTGGACGACCTGGGGGGTGGAGCGGTAGTCGCGGACGAGCTTGACGACGGTGGCGTCGGGGTGGCGGGTGCGGAAGCCGAGCAGGTAGTCGGGGGTGGCACCGGTGAAGGAGTAGATGGTCTGGCTGGCGTCGCCGACGACGCAGAGGCTGGTGCCGCCGTCGGGGCCGGTCCAGCGGTCGAGCAGGCGCTGCTGGAGCGGGGAGACGTCCTGGTACTCGTCGACGGTGAAGTGCCGGTACTGGGAGCGGACCTGGTCGGCGATGTCCGGGCGGTCCTCCAGGATGGCGGCGGTGAGCAGCAGCACGTCCTCGAAGTCGATGTTCCCGCGGCGGCTCTTGGTCTCCTCGTAGACGCGGTAGACCTGGGCCGTCTCGGCCGGGTCGCGGGGGGCCTCGCGGCCGGACTTGGCGACGGCGGCGGGGTAGTCCTCGGGGGCGGTCTGGGTGACCTTGGCCCACTCGATCTCGGCGGTGAGGTCGCGCAGTTCGGTGCGCTGGACGCGCAGGCCGCAGCGGCCCGCGGCCTCGGCGACGAGCTGGACCTTGCGTTCGAGGAGCTGGGGGACGGGGCCGCCGACGGCGCGGGGCCAGAAGTACTGGAGCTGGCGCAGGGCGGCGGAGTGGAACGTCCGGGCCTGGACGCCGTCGACGCCGAGTTCGCGCAGGCGGCCGCGCATCTCGCCGGCGGCGCGGGCGGTGAAGGTGACGGCGAGGACCTGCTGGGGGTGGTAGACGCCGCTGCGCACGCCGTAGGCGATGCGGTGGGTGATGGCGCGGGTCTTGCCGGTGCCGGCGCCGGCGAGGACGCAGACGGGGCCGTGCAGGGCGGTGGCGACGGCGCGCTGTTCGGGGTCGAGCCCGGCGAGCACGGCGTCCGGGCCCGTGGCGGCGCCGGGGTCGGCCCAGGGGGAGCCGTGGGGGCCGTCGTAGGGGCTGCCGCTCAAGAGGTCTTCCTGCATGCGTTCCATCCTCTCAGCCCGGTGGGACAACGGGGGCGGGGTTGTCCACAGGCCCGGTGTGATCGCAGGATGATCGCTTCGCAGCACGGTCGATGGAGGGCCGGAATGCCCGCCGTCCGGTGGACGTTCCCTCCGGAGACCGCTTGCACCTCTCTTTCGAAGGAGCCCCCTCGATGTCCGGCACCGTGACGATGTACAGCACGACCTGGTGTGGGTACTGCAACCGACTCAAGAGCCAGCTGGAGCGTGAAGGCATCGGCTACACCGAGATCAACATCGAGGAGGACCCGGCGTCGGCGTCCTTCGTCGAGTCGGTGAACGGCGGCAACCAGACGGTGCCGACGGTGCTGGTGACGCCGGTGGGCGGCGGCGAGCGGGTGGTCATGACCAACCCGAGCCTGCTCCAGGTGAAGAAGGCCCTGGCGGCCTGAGCCCGGCCGGGCCGCCCGGGCCGGTGCGCGTCACGTCACGTCGCGTCGGCCCGGGCGGGGTCGACGGGCGCGGCGGGCGCGGGCAGGGTGGTGCGCGCGCCGAGGTCGCCGACGCCGTAGACGAGCCGGCTGCGGTCGGCGGAGTAGCGGGTCTCGATGACCCGGACGGGCCCGCGCCGGTCGTAGGTGACGCGGGTCTGCACCACGAGCGGCACGCCCGGGCCGCCCTGGAACCACTGGGCCTCCTCGGGGCCGGGCATCCGGGCGACGAGGTGGTCGACGGCGCCGATCTCGGTGCGTCCGAGGGCGGCGAGGACGGCCTCGTCCCCGCCCTCGACGGGGTCGGGCTCCATCAGCGGGGTGCCGGCGGCGAGGCCGGCCCGGTAGTGGCTCTCCTCGATGGAGTACGGCTCGCGATCGAGCAGCCGCAGCTGGCGGCGGACCACGATGGCCTCGCCGGGGCGCAGTCCGAGGCGTTCGGCGATGTCGACCCGGGCCCGGACGATCATCATCTCGAAGTCGGTGCCGAGTTCACGCCCGGCTTCGGCGGCCTCGCCGAGGTAGACCGCGGAGGGCGCGGCCAGGCAGTCACGCGGCGCGGGGGCGAGGGTGGGCCCGTAGGCGCGGTGGTCCAGGACGGGGTGTTCGCGCAGGTACGTGCCCTTGCCCTGGAGGCGGACCAGGCGGCCCTCGTTGACCAAGACGTCGACGGCGAGGCGGACAGTGTTGCGGGCGACGCCGTACTGGCGCTCCAGTTCGCTCTCGACCGGCAGGGCGGCGTCGGCGGTGAACTCGCCCTCGGCGATCCGACGGCGGAGGTCGGCGGCGAGGCGCTGGTATTTGGGGGATTGGGCGGTGCCCCGGGGGATTGTCACCCGAGTGAATGTAGCGAGCGCGGTGACGCGGTTTCAGCCGTTTCCGGCAATGTCGTCCGCGCGGGTCGGCGGCCGGGCCCTGCGGGTGCCTCCCGGTAGCAGAACTGGCCCGTCCGGACACGAACAGCCGGTCGTGCGGAATTCGGGAAGGGATTGGAAAGAAAAAAGGGGGCGCACGACTTAAGCCGCGCGCCCCCTTTCTCGGAATCCTCCGTACCGGATTACCAGCGCGCCGAGGACGGCAGCGGCTCGCCGTACCAGAGCTCGACCAGGTGCCGCGCGATCGAGATGCCGGACGGTGGCAGGATCTCGCCCGCCGCCATCCCGGCCCGCAGCTCCTCGCGGGAGAACCAGCGCGCCTCGGCCAGCTCCTCCCCGTCCACGGTGATCTCGGTGCCGCCCGGCAGTGCCTTGCCCGTGAAGCCGAGCATCAGGCTGGACGGGAACGGCCAGGGCTGGCTGGCGACGTAGCGCACCTCGCCGACCTGGACGCCCGCCTCCTCGTGCACCTCGCGGGCCACCGCCTGCTCGATCGACTCCCCCGGCTCGACGAAGCCGGCCAGGGTCGACCAGCGGCCCTCGGGCCACAGCGCCTGGCGGCCGAGCAGGCAGCGGTCCCGGTCGTCGGTGATCACCATGATCACCGCCGGGTCGGTGCGCGGGTAGTGCTCGGCCGCGCAGGAGGTGCAGCGCCGCACGTGCCCGGCGCCGGCCTTCTCGGTCGGGTGCCCGCAGCGCGAGCAGAAGCTGTGCAGCCGGTGCCAGTGCTCCAGCGCCACGGCGTGCACCAGCAGCCCGGCGTCCCGGTCGGACAGCATCGCGCCGACCTCGCGCAGCCCGGCCGGACGGGCGTCGCCGTCCAGCCGCCCGGGCAGGCTCTCGCCGGCCAGCGCGAAGTACGAGACGCCGTCCCCGTCGGTGCCGAGGAAGTAGCGGTCCCCGGTCTGCGGCGCCTCGAAGGAGGGCAGCAGCACGAGTTCGGTGCCCTGCGCGGTGTCGACCACGAAGGCCTCGCCGCCGGCGATCGGCAGCACCCGGGTGTTCGGGTGGCTCCAGGCCGCCGCCAGCCAGGGCTCGTCGAACCGGTGCTCGGCCGCCCGGTCGACGCCGGCCCGGGCCAGTGCCAGGTGCGGCGGGCGCTCGGTCTCAGGCACGGTGCTCACGTCGTTCCATCCCCACGTGGTGAATCATCCGGATGAGTGATCTGACTGCCTCGGGTGCGACGGCGCGCTCACGCACCGGGGCGGAAGTTCTCGGCCAGGTCGCCCCACAGGTACGCGGCGGTCTCCACGCCCTTGGCCAGCAGGTCCAGCTCGACCTTCTCGTTGACCGAGTGCCAGCCGTCCGAGGGCACCGAGACGCCGAGGAACAGCACCGGCGCGCCCAGCACGTCCTGGAGGTCGGCGGCGGGGCCGGAGCCGCCCTCGCGGGTGAACAGGATCTTCTGCCCGAAGGCCCGGCCCATCGCGCGGACGGTGGACTGCAGCGCCGGGTGGTCCAGCGGGGTCAGGCAGGGCCGGGTCGCGCCCGGGAAGACCAGCTCGTACCGGATGCCCTCGGGCACCCGCTCGGCCACCCACGCCCGCACGGCCTCGCGGACCTTGTCCACCTCCTGCCCGGCGACCAGCCGGAAGGACAGCTTGAGGTGCGCCGACGCGGGGACGATGGTCTTCCCGCCGGGCCCGGTGTAGCCGCCCCAGATGCCGTTGACCTCGGCGGTCGGGCGCGCCCAGACCCGCTCCAGGGTGGAGTAGCCGGCCTCGCCGCGGGTGCCGTACGACTTGGCGACCCGCAGCCACTGCTCCTCGTCGAAGGGCAGCTCGGCGAACAGCTCGCGCTCACGCTCGGTCAGCTCGACCACGCCGTCGTAGAAGCCCGGGACGGCCACCCTGCGGTCGGCGTCGTGCAGGGCGGCGGCCAGCTCGGCCGCGACCTGGGCCGGGTTGGGGACGGCGCCGCCGAACGAGCCGGAGTGGATGTCGGTGTCCGGCCCGAACAGGTCGATCTGGGCGTCGGCCAGGCCGCGCATGCCGGTGCAGACGGTCGGCGTGGTCGCGGACCACATGCCGGTGTCGGAGATGACCACGACGTCGGCGGCCAGCCGGCCGGCCTCGCGGCGGACCAGGTCGGGGAAGTTCGGCGAGCCGGACTCCTCCTCGCCCTCGATCAGCAGCTTGAGGTTGACGGCCGGCGCGGTGCGGCCGGTCGCGTCCAGGTGGGCGCGCACGCCGAGGGTGTGGAAGAACACCTGGCCCTTGTCGTCGGCGGCGCCGCGCGCGTACAGCCGGCCGCCGACCACGGTCGGGGTGAACGGCTCGGTGTCCCAGCCGTCCTCCCGGTCGGCGGGCTGCACGTCGTGGTGCCCGTAGACCAGCACGGTCGGCGCGGACGGGTCCCCGGAGGGCCACTCGGCGAACACCGCCGGCAGGCCGTCGGTCTCCCACACCTCGGCGACCGGGAAGCCGGTGTCGCGCAGCTTGGCCGCGAGCCACTCCGCCGAGCGCCGCACATCGCCGGCCCGGGCCGGGTCGGCGGAGACCGACGGGATGGCCAGCCACTCGGAGAGGTCGGCCAGGAAGGCCGCCTGGTGCCGGTCGATGTAGGAGCGGACGGCGCTGTCCGGAGTTCTCGTCATACCGACGACTGTAGTTCGCCCGTGCGGGTGCCCGCCCCGGCCGTCCGGCTGCCGGGCGCCCCTAGGGCTGTAACGTCCGTCACCCCCGCCGCGGCCGGGGCGCGGACGGGGGTGGCGGAGGGCGGGCCCGGAGGTGACGGAGCCCGGGTGCGGGGTCAGGCCGAGCGGCGCAGCAGGGTGATCCGCGAGCGGGTGAGCAGCGCCGCGAGGCAGGCCGCGAGCACCGGGAGCAGCACGACGGTGGCGGCGATGGTGGGCCACGGGAAGACCAGGGTCGCCCGGTTGGCCAGTTCCTCGGGGCTGATGCCGGCGTAGCTGCTGGCGGAGGCCTCGACCTTGCGCAGCGCCACGCCGGGCACGATGCCGCAGACCACCCCGAGCAGGGAGCCCATGCCCGCGATCACGCCGCACTGGAAGCCCGACAGCGTGCGCCGGATGCGGGGTTCGGCGCCGACCGCCGCGAGGGTGGTCAGGTCGCGCTGGGAGTCGGCTGCGGCCAGTCCGGTGGCGATGCCCGCGGCGCCGAGGGCGACCAGGCCGGCGAAGACGGTCAGGCCGAGGGAGATGAGGTCGGCGGGGCTCTGGTAGCCGCGCTCGACGGTGAGGAGCTGGCGGTCGCTGATCTTGGCGAGTTCGCCGGTCGCCTTCTGCTCGGAGCCGTCGGAGGGCGCCGAGGAGGGCAGCCAGACCGAGCCGGCGGACGTGGCGGTGAAGCCGAGCTTGGCGGCGGTGGCCTGGCTGATCACGGCCTGGCCGGAGGCGGACACCGAGGCGTCGGCGAGGACCGCGTCGACGGCGATCTCGTTGGGGGCGGGCCGGCTGCGGGCCGGACCGCTGGTGCTGTAGTCGACCGGGTCGGTGTACTGCACGGCGAGCTTGCCGTCCTTGAGGTACCTGGCGTCGAAGACGACGGCCTTCCCGGCGGCCAGCGCCTGTCCGGCGGCCGGGTCGGTGACGCCGTAGAGGTTGCGCAGCAGGGTGGCGTCGCCGCCGACCAGCGAGGTGTACGGGTTGCCGCGGCGGGTGTTGGTCTGGCAGCGCTTGTCGGTCGACAGGATCCGTTCGGCCTCGGCGGGGCTGATCTCGCCGTTGTTGGACAGGACGGGGCAGCGGGCCTCCTTCGGCAGCTCGACGCTGACGTAGCCGCAGGGTCCGCCGTCGGAGCAGTCGCCCTTGTAGCGGATGCTCTGGACGTCGGCCCGGGTGCCGAGGTCGGGGACGCTGCGTTCGACGGCCTCGCGCATCTGCGGCAGCATCTTGGCGTCGACGTCGGACAGCCAGCCGGTGCCGAGCAGGACGGAGCCGGCGGGCCCGTGGGCGACGTACTCGCGCCGGTACTGCTCCTCGAAGCTGGCGGTGTAGACGCCGACGGCGACGGAGCCGGCGACGGCGGCCATGACGGCGGCGACGGCGGGCGCGGTGCGGCCGCGGTGGCGCACGGAGTCGCGCAGGGCGAGCCGGGGGCCGAGCGACATCCAGCGGCCGAGCCGGCCGAACAGGCCGACCAGGTAGGGCGTGAGCGCGACCATGCCGAGTTCGGCGACCGCCGAGCCGCCGAGGACGGCGAGGCTGCGGTTGCCGAAGCCGCTGGTGGCGCCGAACAGGGCGAGGGCGGCGCCGCCGCCGAGCATCAGCAGGCCGAGCACGGCGAGCCTGCGGCTCGGCGGCTTGAGCGAGTCGCGGCCGGTGAGCGCGGCGACGACGTCCTGGCGGGAGGCCTGGACGGCGGGGACGACGGCGGCGAGCAGGCCGGTGACCAGGCCGACCAGCAGCACGCCGAACAGGTCGAGCGGCTGGAGGGCGAAGTGGCCGAAGCGCTGGCCGGAGTAGTGCTCGGCCTGGGTGCGCAGCAGGGCGACCAGGCCGATCCCGAGGCCGAGGCCGACGACGGCGCCGGTGACGCCGAGGACGATGCCGCCGCCGAGGACGACGGCGCGCACGTTTGCTCGGTCACCGCCGGCGGCGGCCAGCAGGCCGAGCTGCCGCCGGGAGCGCCGGGCCCCGACGGCGAAGGCGGGGCCCGCGAGGAGGACGATCTCCAGCAGGGCCATGCCGACGACGGTGGCGAGGATGACGACGGAGGTCTTGTCGAAGTAGTTGCCGCCGGAGCCCTGGCGGTCCGAGTCGACGTAGTAGGGGACGTCGGCGCGGGCCGGCGGGTCGATCAGGACGGCGCGGGAGGTGACGCCGAAGCCGTACTTGTTGAGTTCGGTGACCCGGTGCCAGTCGAGGCCGGCGCCGCCGGGGAGGGTGACCAGCCAGTGGGTGGGTGCTCCGGCGCCGGCGCCCGGGCCGCGGGTGGCGCCGGGGCTCTGGGCGAGCCGGTCGATCAGGGTGCCGGGGCGGGCGATGATCTCGGTGGCGGTCAGTTCGCCGGGGTACTCGTAGACGCCGGTGATGGTGAAGGGGGCGGATTCCAGGCCTCGGACGGCGGTCGTGCCGCCGATGGCGAGGCCGGAGCGCTTGAGGAACTCGGGGGTGACGGCGGCCTCGCGGTCGTTCGCGGGGGCGCGGCCCTTGACCAGGTCGACGCGGCCCTTCCAGACCGGGTCGGCGAGGTCGGCCTCGCTGACGCGGGTGCTGAGCAGGCCTTCGGCGCTGCTCGCCGCGGTGTACGGGCCCTGGCGGTCGGGGATCAGGACGGCGCCGGCCGGGAGCAGCCCGCGGGCCAGTTCGGCGGGCTCGGTGTCCAGGGAGCGCTGCTGCTCGGGGGTGTGCTGGGGGGCGGCGCCGTCCTTGGCGTCGTCCGTGGCGTTCCTGGTCGTGAGGCCCTTGTCGGGGTCGGGCGCCTGCTTGACGGTGGCGCCGCGTTCGACCAGCTGCAGTTCGGCGGCGGCCTGGCCCATGACCCGGACGGCGCGTTCGGCGGGTGTGAGGTCGGCGCTGCGGAAGACCACGTCGGCGCCGGTGACGCCGAGGACGGGCAGGGCGACCATCGCGATCACCAGGGCGCTGCGGCCCTTGGCGCGCAGGGCGTCACGGCGGGCCATGCGCAGGGCGACCCGCCAGGCGCTGAGCTTCACTCGTCCACCTTCATGCTGTTGGTGGCGGCGCTGACGAGCAGGCTGGCGGCGTCCTGGCTGACGGACTCGTCGACCATGCGGCCGTCGCGCAGGAAGACCACGCGGTCGGCCCAGGCGGCGTGCCGGGCCTCGTGGGTGACCATCATGGCGGCGGCGCCGGCGTCGCAGCGGGCGCGCAGGACGGCGAGGACGGCCTCGCCGGTGGTGGAGTCGAGGGCGCCGGTGGGTTCGTCGGCGAGGACGAGGCGGCGGTCGCCGATCAGGGCGCGGGCGATGGCGACGCGCTGCTGCTGGCCGCCGGACATGTCGTCGGGGAAGCGGTCGGCGAGCTCGGGAATGCCGAGTTCCTCCAGCGCGGTGAGGGCCTCGCGGCGGGCGGCGCGGGCGGAGAGGCCGTCGAGTTCGCGCGGCAGCGAGATGTTCTCGGCGGCGGTCAGAGCCGGGATCAGGTTGTAGTCCTGGAAGACGTAGCCGACGGAGCGGCGGCGGACCTGGGCGAGCTTCTTGCGGTTGAGGTCGCCGAGGCCGACGCCTTCGACCAGGACCTGGCCGCTGCTCGGGGTGTCGAGGCCGCCGGCGAGGGTGAGCAGGGTCGACTTGCCGGAGCCGGAGGGGCCCATGACGGCGACGAACTCGCCGGGGTGGACCTTGAGGTCGATGCCGCGCAGGGCCTGGACCTCGGCTGCGCCGTGGCCGTGGACGCGGGTGACGTTCTCCAGGTGCAGCACCGGCGTCTGCCGGTCTTCTCGGGTGTGGGACACGATTCCCCCCTTGTGCTGGGTGTCGGCCCGGGGTCGGGAGCCCGGGCCGGTGGTTCGGTGGTTCGGTGGTCCCGCGGTGCGGTGACCGACCGGTTCCGCGGTGTCGGTGGCGGGAGTGCTCAGGCGCGCATGCGGCGCCCGCGTTTGGCGGGCGCGGCGCCGCCGTCGCGGGCCGCCTCGGCGTTGCGGGCCTGAAGGGTCTCGGCCTGCTGGGCGAGGCGGGTCTCGCAGTGGTCGAGCCAGCGGATCTCGGCTTCGGTCTGGAAGATCAGCTGGTCGAGGACGAGCAGCCAGGCGAGGTCGTTGCTCGCGGAGGGCACCGTGCCGGGCCGGGGTTCGCCGGCGAGGGCGCGGCCCTTGAGCCGGGTGTAGTCCTGGAGCGCCTTGATGCTGTGCCGGCGCTGGCCCTGGACGACTCCGGAGACGTCGACGCCGGGGACGGTGACGGCCATGGCGAGCTTGATGGCCAGTTCGTCGCGCGGGGGGTTGGTCCGGGGCACCGGGGTGTCGAACCAGGTCCGCAGTTCGGTGCGGCCGGCGTCGGTGACGGCGTAGAACTGGTGGCCCTCCTCGTCCTCCCCGGCCGCCTCGACGAGGCCGTCGCGTTCCAGTCGGGACAGGGTGGTGTAGACCTGCCCGACGTTGAGCGGCCAGGTGGCGCCGGTGCGCGCCTCGAACTCGGTGCGCAGCTGGTAGCCGTAGCGCGGGCCCTGGTCGAGCAGGGCGAGCAGACCGTGACGGATGGACATACCGAGTATGTATACCCGGTATGCCCTACCGCCTCAAGCGGCGCCCCCTCGGCGGACGAACGGGTACCGTCGTGCGGTGTGAGCCAGTTGCGCATCGCCACCTTCAACCTGTTGCACGGTCAGCCGCTCGCCCAGGACGGCGCGCCACGGCCCTACCCGGCCGACCCCGGCGGACCGCTGGCCGCGGCGGTGGCCGCGCTGGACGCGGACGTGCTGGCGCTGCAGGAGGTGGACCGGCACCAGGCGCGCTCCGGCGGCACCGACCAGGCGGCGGTGGCGGCGGCGGCGATGGGCGCCAAGGACTGGCGCTTCGCCGCCGCGCTGCACGGCAGCCCGGCGGCGGTCGCGGGCTGGGTGCCGGAGCCGTCCGGGCCGAACGGCCTGCGGGTGTACGGGCCGGGCGAGGTCGGCGACGGCGCCCCGCCCTCGTACGGTACGGCGCTGCTGACCCGGCTGCCGGTACGGCACTGGCGGGCCCGGCGCTTCGCCCCGGCGCCGTTCGGGCTGCCGCTGCGGGTGGCCGGGCGGCGCGGGCTGACCCAGGTGCCGGACGAGCCGCGGGCGGCGCTGGCGGCGGTACTGGAGGGCGACCGCGGGCCGTTCACCGTGGTGGCGGCGCACCTGTCGTTCGTGCCGGGCTGGAACATGGCGCAGCTGGCGGGCATCCGGCGGTGGATCGCGGACCTGCCGCAGCCGTACCTGGTGCTGGGTGACTTCAACCTGGTCGGGGCGGTGCCGCGGACGGTGCTCGGCGGGGCGGCGGCGCTGGAGCGCACCGCGCCGCGGGCCCGGGTGCGGGAGCTGCGGGCGGCCCGGCGGGCCCGGCCGCAGCTGGCCGAGCCGCGCCGGCGCCGGGTGCGCGAGCCGAGGCCGCGGCTGCACGGCTGGTACGACCTGGCGCGCACGCCGACGTACCCCTCGCACCGGCCGGCGGTGCAGTTCGACCACGTGCTGGCGGCCGGGGTGCCGCGCACGGCGGTGGGCCCGGCCTCGGCGCCGCGCACGGAGGTGTCGGACCACCGGCCGCTGCTGGTCGAGGTGTCGCTCTAGCGAACGGAGAGGCGGCCCGGCGGCGCGCTACTGGTGGCGGGTGAGGATCCCGGCCTGCTGGGGGACGTGGACGGTCGGCGGCGCCGGGTCGTACTGCAGGAGCAGCATGGCCGCGTCGTCGCCGAGTTGGCGGCCGACGTGCCGCACCACGTCCTCGTGCAGGCGTTGCAGGATGTCGGCGGGGCGGCCGTCGGCGCAGCGCGGGAAGCGTTCGGCGAGCGGGTAGAAGGCGCCCGCGCGGTCGCGGGCCTCGATCACCCCGTCGGTGAACAGCAGCACCCGGTCCTCGCCCTGGAGGGCCACCCGGTGGACCGGGGGGCGGACGTCGGCCGGGTCGAGGACGCCCAGCGGGGGGACGGTCTCGGCGAGTTCGAGCGGGCTGACCCGGCCGCCGCGCAGCAGCAGCGGCGCGGGGTGGCCGCAGTTGACGATCTCGGCGGCGCCGTCGGGCCCGACGCCGATCAGCACCAGGGTGACGAACTCCTCCTCCACGCCGGGGTGGTCGTTCTCGTGCAGGGCGCGGTCGAGGCTGTCGGCGAGCCAGCCGGCCACCCGGTCCAGCGCGGGCTCCTGGTGGGCGGCCTCGCGGAAGGCGCCGAGCACGGCGGCGGCCGTCTCGACCGCGCCGAGGCCCTTGCCGCGTACGTCCCCGACCACGGCCCGGACGCCGTGCCGGGTGTTGACCACCTCGTAGAGGTCGCCGCCGATGCGGGCGTGCGCGGCGGCGGCCTCGTAGTGGACGGCGGCGCGGACGGTGCCGACCCGTTCGGGGACGGGCCGCAGCAGGACCCGGCGGGCGATCGAGGCGACCAGTTGGGCGTCGGCGAGCGCCCGTTCCTGGCGCAGCCGCAGGGTGGCGCTGACCCAGCCGATCGCGGCGACGAGCAGGACGGCGATGACGCTGGCGGCGTGCACCGACGAGCCGAGCGTGTCGCTGCGGAAGGCCATCAGGAAGGCCGCCGCCTCGGTGCACAGGCCGATGACGAACGGGTACCAGGTGCGGCGGCTGACCACGGCGGCCAGCGCGGGCACGGCGGTGAGGGCGGGTTCGACCGTCACCCCGGTGCCACTGAGGTAGTCGAGGACGACGATCAGCGCCATGACGATGAACGGCAGTGCCAGCGCCGTCCTCGGCCAGGTGCCGGTCGCGCCCGGAGCGGGTGCCGGGACCGGCCCGGCGAACCGCTCTCTGATCCATCCGGTCGCGCTCAACTTCGGTTCTCCAGCAGAAGGCGCCGATGCCCAGGGGCACCTGCGGTGATGACTGAGGGTCAGGGAATGCGGGCCTCGCTGGCGGCCGGAGCACGGGGGTTGACCGGTTACCGACCCCACAATAGGCACGAAACGTGCATGACGCACAGGTTTCGGGCGCTGGCGTGATGACTTGGATGCTCTGGGTGACTCATTAGTCACTGTTCCCGATCAGGAGCCGTTCCAACTCTTTTCGGCCGGGAAGTCCTGCCGGACGGACGATCCGTCCGCTGCGGACGTACAGGAACGAAGCCGTGACCTGCTCGGGATCGACGCCCATCTGCTCGGCCCAGGCGAGCCGGTACACCGCGAGCTGCAACGGGTCGGCCGTCTCCTCCCGGTGGGTCTTCCAGTCCACCACTTCGTAGCGTGACGCACCACCGGATTCTGACACCGCGTCATCGCCACGGTAGACCGCGTCGATCCTGCCCCGCACCACCCGTCCCGCCAGCACCAGGTGGAACGGCGCCTCGACCCGGTAGGGCTTGCGCTGCGCGTACGGGGTGCGCAGGAACGCCTCCTTGAGCCGCTCCAGGTCCTGCTCGTCCTCGATGCCGTCGTCGTCGGCGCCGGGCAGCGCGCCCGGCTCGACCAGCAGCAGCGGCTCGATCCTGGACTGCACCCAGGCGTGGAAGCGGGTGCCCCGGCGGGCGGCGGGCTGCGGCGGGCGGGGCATCGGGCGGGCCAGGTCGCGGGCGAAGCCGTCCGGGTCGGCGGCCAGCCGCAGCAGCTGGGTGGCGGACAGCGCGGCGGGCAGCGGAACGTCCCGCGCGGTGCGCCTGGACCGCTCCAACTCGCCCAGCAGCGCGGTCAGGTCGCGGTCCCAGGAGGCCGTCTGGCGCTGGTCCTCGGGTGCCATCGGTTCCGGCTCGGGGGCGGGGGCGCCGGCCAGGCGGGCGCGCACCACCCCGGCGACCCGGCGGCGGGCCTGCTGCGCGGCCGGGTCCAGCGGCAGCGGCCAGGGGCGCTCGACGGGGGCGGCCAGCGCCGGGTTCACGGCGTCCTTCTCCGGCTGCTCGGCCCAGTGCTCGACCTCGCCCGCGCCGGGCCGCCCGCAGTGCTCGCGCAGCTCCTCCAGGAAGGCGGACGGGCCTCGGACGGTCTTCTGGCTCGGCCCCCACCAGTGCCCGGAGGCCAGCAGGAGCGAGCGCGGGCGGGTGAACGCGACGTAGCCCAGGCGCAGTTCCTCGGTGGCGGTGTGGTCGGCCAGCTCCTTCTTGAAGGCGGTCATCGCCTTGCCGTTCCAGCCGCCCCGCACGTCGGGCAGGGTGGCCGCGTCGCCGCGCAGGGCGTGCGGGAGCACACGCTTGGCGCTGGTCCAGCGCTCGCGCGGGGTCGACGACGGGAACGCGCCCCGCACCAGGCCGGGGACGGCCACCACGTCCCACTCCAGGCCCTTGGACTTGTGGACGGTGAGCACCTTCACGGTGTCCTCGCCGCCGGGCAGGCTGCTGTCCAGGCCGCGCTCGTACTCCTGGGCGGCGCGCAGGAAGCCGAGGAAGGCGGCCAGGCCCGGGTCGCCGTCGAGGTCCGCGAAGGAGGCGGCGACGTCCAGGAAGGCGTGCAGGGTCTCGCGCCGGCGGGCGGCCAGCGCCTGCGGGGAGGCGGCGAGTTCGACCTCCAGGCCGGTGACCGCCAGCACCCGGTGCAGCACGTCCATCAGCGGGTCGGCGAGCGAGCGGCGCAGCTCGCGCAGCTCCTGGGCGAGGCGGGCGAAGCGCACCCTGGCCTCGGCGGAGAACGGCAGGTCGTCGGGCTGGTCGCGCTCCTCGCCGGTCGGGGCGGTGAGGAAGCTCTCCACCGCGTCGGCCAGCGAGACCACCTCGGTCGGGTCGGCCTCGGCGACGGCGGCGGCCAGCGCCTCGACGCCCTCGGGCCGGTCGGTGCGGACGAGTCCGGCGGCCCGGCGGCCGAGCAGCGCCAGGTCGCGCGGGCCGATCCGCCAGCGCGGGCCGATCAGCAGCCGCACCAGCGCGGCGTTGGCGGTCGGGTCCTGCAGCACCTCGCAGACCGCCACCAGGTCGGCGACCTCGGGCAGTTGCAGCAGCCCGCCGAGTCCCACCACCTCGACCGGCACCTCGCGGGCGACCAGCGCCGCGTGGATGTCCGGGAAGGCCGCGCCGCCGCGGCACAGCACGGCGATCCGGCCGGGCGCGGTGCCGGTGCGCACCAGGTGGGCGATCGAGTCGGCGAGCCAGTCGACCTCCTCGGCGTGGGTGGGCAGCAGCGCCGCCCGCACGAAGCCGTCCTGCTCGGCGCCGGGGGCCGGGCGCAGCGCCTCGACGCCCGCGTGCATCTCCCGCAGCGGTGCGGCGAGCGCGTTGGCGAAGGCGAGCAGGCGTCCGCCGCTGCGGCGGTTCTCGCTGAGCGCGTAGCGGCCGGCCGGGCCGCCGTCGGCCTTCGGGAAGTGCCGGGGGAAGTCGTCGAGGTTGGCGACGGAGGCTCCGCGCCAGCCGTAGATCGCCTGGCAGGGGTCGCCGACGGCGGTCACCGGGTGGCCGCTGCCCACGCCGTCGGGGCCGGCGCCGAACAGTCCCGCGAGCATCAGGCGCTGGGCGACCGAGGTGTCCTGGTACTCGTCCAGCAGCACCACCCGGAACTGGCCGCGCAGCAGTTCGCCGACCTCGGGGCGCTGCTGGGCGAGCCGGGCGGCGGCGGCGATCTGGTCGCCGAAGTCCATCAGCCCGGCGGAGCGCTTGCGGCGCCGGTAGTCCTCGACCAGACGCAGCAGCTCCAGCCGGGCGCGGGCGGTGGCCGGGACGGCCCGCAGGTCGTCGTTGCTCAGCTTGACCCCGGCGAGGGTGTCCAGCAGTTCCTCGTCGAAGTCGCGCAGGGCCTGCGGTTCGACGAGGTGCTCGGCGAGCTCGCCGTCCAACGCGGTGAGGTCGGCGACCAGGTTGGCGAAGGTTCCGGTGAGCGCGGGGAACGGGCCGCGGGCGGAGCGCAGCACCTTGGCGGCGAGCTGGAAGCGGGTGGCGTCGGCGAGCAGCCGCACGTCCGGTTCGATGCCGATCCGCAGGCCGTGCTCCTTGAGGAGGCGCCCGGCGAAGGCGTGGTAGGTGGAGATCTCCGGGTCGCCGAGCGGTTCGGCGCCGTCCCGGTCGACCACGCCGGCGCGGAGCAGGGCGGCGCGGACGCGTTCGGAGAGCTCCCCGGCGGCCTTGTTGGTGAAGGTGAGGCCGAGCACCTCCTCGGGCCGTACGGCGCCGGAGCCGACCAGCCAGACCACCCGGGCGGCCATCACGGTGGTCTTGCCGGAGCCCGCGCCGGCCACGATCACGGCCGGTCCGAGGGGGGCGCCGATGGCCGCCGTCTGCTCCCGGTTGAAGGGGATCCCCAGCAGCTCCTTGAGCTGGTCGGGATGGCTGAGCACGGCGGTCACCACGCAACGGTAACCGGAGCGACGGACAGGCTTCGCCTCCCGGGCTCCCGGCCGCTGCCCGGCCGCTCCCCCGGCGGCCCCCAGCGGCACCCGTCGGCACCCGTCGGCACCCGTCGGCAGCGCTACTCCACCAGCTGCACCCCGTCCCGCTGGGCCGAGCAGCTGCGGCGGAAGGAGCAGCGGTCACAGCCGCTGCCGGTCTGCGGGACGAAGCGCTCGGCGAGGACCTTCCCGGCGGCCTCGGCGAGCAGGTTCTCGATCCACGGCTCGCCCTCCGGCGGCTCCTGCCGCTGCACCTTGGGGGCGTCCTGGGAGGCCTTGGCGGCGGGCTCGCGCAGGTGGACCAGTTCGGCGCCGCCGGTGGCCGGGGGGCGTTCGGCGAAGCCGGGCAACTCGTTGAGGGCGCCGGCCCGGACGGCGAGCTGGTAGACGGCGAGCTGCTTGTGGTCGGGCAGGGACTTGTCGGTGGGGATCTGCTTGCCGGTCTTGAAGTCGACCACGTAGGCGCGCCCGGCGGCGTCCTTCTCGACCCGGTCCATCGAGCCCCGGATGCGCACCGAGACGCCGTCCGCGTCGAGGGTGACGTCGAAGCCGTGCTCGGTGGCGACCACGTCGCGGCCGCGTTCCAGGACGTGCCAGTTGAGGAAGCGCTCCAAGGCGGCCCGGGCCTGGGTCTTCTCCTGCCGGGACTTCCACGGCGCGTCGAAGGCCAGGGCGTCCCAGACGGTGTCCAGGCGCTCCATGAGGACGGCGAGGTCGGCGGGGGTGCGGCCGGAGCCGACCTCGTCCGCGAGCGCGTGCACCACGTTGCCGAAGCCCTGGGCGGCCGAGCCCACGCCGCGGGCGTTGACCTCCTTGTCCAGGAACCACTGCAGCGAGCAGTTCTCCAACTGCTCCAGTCCGCTGCCGGACAGCCGCACCGGCAGGTCGGGGCTGCGCAGCGGCTCGGCGGCGGCGGTCGGGTCGTCCAGGCCCCACCAGCGCTCGGGGTGGGCGGCGGGGACCAGCGGCAGGCCCTCGTCGTCGGTGGCGGCGGCGAGGGTGGCGAGCCGTTCGGCGGCGGCCCGGCGCAGTTCGGGCGAGCGGGCGGGGTCGACGGTGACCGCGCGCAGTTCGGCGACCAGCGCGGCGACGGACAGCGGGCGGCGCGGGCGGTGGGTGACGTCCTCGACGGTGACCGGCGGGGTGCGGCGCACCGTCTTCCCGGTCCTGGGGTCGACGTCCTCGCGGTAGAGCTCGCGCAGGAAGCGGGAGGGTTCGTCGCCGTCGTCGGCGGGGGCCTTCACGGCGGTGACGATCAGCCGCTCCTTGGCGCGGGTCGCGGCGACGTAGAAGAGGCGGCGCTCCTCGCCGAGCAGGGCGGCCGGGGAGAGCGGTTCGGCGAGGCCGTCGCGGCCGATCCGGTCGGCCTCCAGGAGGGAGCCGCGGCGGCGCAGGTCGGGCCAGAGGCCGTCCTGGACGCCGGCGACGACGACCAGCCGCCACTCCAGGCCCTTGGAGCGGTGCGCGGTCATCAGCCGGACGGCTTCGGGGCGCACGGCCCGGACGGTGAGGGTGTCGGCGGCGATGTCCTGCGCCTCCAGCTCGGCGAGCAGGTCGAGGGCGCTGCGGTGGCCGGTGACCTGTTCCTCGGCGCGGGCGGCGGTCTCGAACAGGGCGCACAGCGCGTCCAGGTCGCGGTCGGCGTTGCGGCCCGCGGCGCCGCCGCGCAGGGCGGCCCGCTCCAGGCGCTCGCGCCAGCGGCGGCTGCCGTCCCACAGCTCCCAGAGCGCCTCCTCGGCGGTGCAGCCGCCGGCCAGCAGCTCGCGGACCTTGCGCAGCAGGGTGCCGAGGTCGCGGGCGCGGCGGGCGTGCGCGGGGTCGAGGGCGACCAGCCGCTCGGGTTCGGCGAGGGCCTCGCGGATCAGCTCGTCGGCCGGGCGTAGGGCGGCGGCGGGGCGGCCTTCGGCGCGCAGCGCGGCGCGTTCCTCCTCGCGCAGGGCGCGGCCGAGGCGTCGCAGGTCGGAGCCGTCGAGGCCGCCGAGCGGGCCGGTGAGCAGGGCGTGCGCCAGCTCGGCGGTGAGCGGGTCGGCGGCGGCGGCGGACCGGCCGTCCGCCTCCGGGGCGTCCGCTTCCGGAGCGTCCAAGGCGTCCGGAGCATCCAAGGCGTCCGGGTCCTCCGGGCTGTCCGGGTCGTCCGGGCCGTCCAGGGCATCCGGGCCGGAGTCGCCGAGCCGGTCCCGGGCGGTCTGCCAGGCCGCCTGGTCGGCGCAGACCCGCAGGGCGAGCAGCAGCTGGGCGACGGCCGGCTCCTCGCGCAGCGGCAGGTCGTCGCCGTCGATCTCCAGCGGGACGCCGGCCGCGCCGAGCGCCCGCCGCACGCCGGGTATGGAACGGCCGCCGGCTCGGACGAGCACGGCCATCTCGCCCCAGGGCACGCCGTCCTCCAGGTGGGCGCGGCGCAGCAGGTCGGCGATCGAGTCGAGTTCGGCGCCGGGGGTCGGGTAGGTGTAGACCTCGACCCGGCCGCCCTCGCGGGAGGGCAGCAGCGCGCGGTGCTGGGCGAGCTTGTCGGCGGGCAGCCGGCCCATCGGCATCCGCCGGGCGACCTCGCGGGAGGCGGCGAGCAGCAGGGCGCCGGAGCGGCGGGAGACGCGCAGCACCTTGACCTCGGCGGGGTCGCCGTCGGCGCGGCGGAAGGTCTGCGGGAAGTCGAGGATGCCGTTGATGTCGGCGCCGCGGAAGGCGTAGATCGACTGGTCGGGGTCGCCGACCGCGACGAGGTCGCGCCCGCCGCCGGCGAGCCGACGCAGCAGCCGGACCTGGGAGGGGTCGGTGTCCTGGTACTCGTCGACGAAGACGACGTCGTAGCGCTGCCGCAGTTCCTCGCCGACGTCGGGGCGCTCGGCGAGCAGGACGGCGCGGTGGACGAGCTCGGCGTAGTCGAGGACACCGCGCAGGTCGAGCACGTCGAGGTAGTCGGCCAGGAAGTGCGCGGCGGCGGCCCAGTCGGGGCGCTGGACGCCGTGGGCGAAGCGTTCCAGCTCGGCTTCGCCGAGGCCGAGCTCGCGGCTGCGGGCGAGGACGGCGCGGACCTCGTCGGCGAAGCCGCGGGTGGTCAGGCAGGCCCGCAGGTCCAGCGGCCAGGCGATCCGGGAGCTGCCGAGGCGGGCGTCCTCGGCGCCGCCGGCCAGCAGTTCGCGGACCATGACGTCCTGTTCGGGGCCGGAGAGCAGCCGCAGCGGCTCGGCGTAGTCCCGCGGGTCCTGGTGGGCGCGCAGCAGGGCGTAGCAGAAGGAGTGGAAGGTGGTGGCCTGCGGGGCGGCGGCGGTGCTGCCGAGGCGGCCGGACATCCGGTCGCGCAGTTCCATCGCGGCCTTGCGGCTGAAGGTGAGGACGAGGATCCGCTCGGGGTCGGTGCCGTCGGCGATCCGCCGGGCGACCGCCTCGACCAGGGTGGTGGTCTTGCCGGTGCCGGGCCCGGCCAGGACCAGCAGCGGGCCGTCGGCGTGCTCGACCACGGCGCGCTGGTAGGCGTCCAGCACCGGGGGGTCGGGCTGGACGAGCGGGTTGCGCACGAGCCGGTAGGGGGAGCTCACGAACGGGTCCTGGGGTCGGGCGGGGGCCCGGCGGGGCGGGCATGGCGGCGGGCATGGCGGGGCGGGCCCGTCGGGGCCCGCCCGTATCGAGCGTACGGTCCTCCCCCGTCAATCCCGTCCGTGCGGGAGGTCCGGGAGGTCCCCGGAGTCCGGGTGGCGCGGTGAGTCCGCGGAGTGCGGGGCGCCGTCCTGCCCGTCCCAGCGGGCCCGCTTGAGGTCGACCCTGGGCGGGTCGGCGAGTTCGCGCAGCGGGGTGCCCTCCTCGCCGTAGTGGGCGAGGGCGCGGTGCTCGTGCCCGGGCAGGAAGCGGCCGTCCGCGCGGATCACCCGCCACCAGGGCACCGAGCCGCCGTACAGGGCCATCACCCGGCCGACCTGGCGGGGCCCGCCCTGGCCGAGGTACTCGGCGACGTCGCCGTAGGTCATCACCCGGCCGGGTGGAATCCGCTCGGTCAGGTCGAGCACCAGTTCGGCGAAAGGTGGCAGGGCGTCCGGGAGGCCGTCGTCTGTTACGTCCGTCACCTGCGGCATTCTTCCCCACGGGGGCGCGCCCCCGGTCCCGCACGGACGGGACGCCGCGCCCGATCCGCCCCCTGTCCGGCACGGGGGCCCGGGGCATGCCACCATCTTCGGGGCGGTGAGTGGTGATACGAGGACAAGACCAGATGACCGGGACGGCTGACGTGGGCGTGGACAAGGACTCCGACGAGTCCGCTGCCGCCGTGCCGCCGGCGCCCGGCGGGGGCACCGAGGGCCGGTCCGAGCAGCGGCCGGCACCGGAGGTCTCCCTGGTCAAGCACCGGGCACCCGAGCCCCCCGCGCCCGCGCCGGCCCCCGGGCCGACCGTCCCGGCACCGGCCGCCCCGGTGCCCGCCGCCCCGGTGCCGCCCGCCCCCCGGGACCCGCTGCCCGACGACCAGGACCCCCTGGACGACGCGTCGCACCTGGACGTCGACGAACCGCTGCTCGCCGCCCGCGCGCACCGCCCGTCCGACCTGCTCCGCTTCATGGCCGGCGTCTTCGGGATAGTCGCCGTCTTCGTGCTGGCCGGCATCGCCACCTCGACCACCACCGGCATCGAGCAGGACATCGCCACCAACGCGCCGCACTTCTCCGCGGTGCTCTCCACCATCACCGGCCTGCTCTCCAGCGTCGCGGTGCTCGCCGTGCCGCTGGCCTTCGCCGTCGAACGGCTGATCAAACGCGACGGCCTGCGGGTCGCCGACGGCGTGCTCGCCTCCGTGCTCGCGTACGGGGTGTCGCTGGGCATCGACTGGTGGGTGGCCGAGGGCGCGTCCATGCACATCCGCGACGCGCTGACCCGGCTGCCGCTGGACAGCAACGGCGCCCTGACCGACCCGGTGCACGGCTACCTCGCCCCGGTGATCGCCTACATGACCGCCGTCGGCATGTCGAGCAGACCGCGCTGGCGGGTCGCCCTGTGGGTGGTGGTCGTCTTCAGCGGCGGCACCGAGCTCCTCGGCGGCTACACCACCCCGCTGTCGCTGATGCTCACCGTGCTGATCGGCTGGTCCGTCGCCTACGGCACGCTGTACGCGATCGGCTCCCCCAACATCCGGCCCACCGGCCAGCACCTGATGATCGGCCTGCGCAAGGTCGGCTTCACCCCGGACGGCGCCCACCGCGCCCCCGACGCCCCGGGCGGCACCCGCCGCTACTACGTCACCCAGCAGGGCGGCCCGCCCCTGGACGTCCACATCATCGACCGCGAGCAGCAGGCCTCCGGGTTCTTCTACCGGGGCTGGCGGCGGCTGCGGCTGCGCTCGGTCGCGGTGCGCCGCAGCCCGCAGTCGCTGCGCCAGGCCCTGGAGCAGGAGGCCCTGATCGCGTACGCGGCGGCCGCCTCGGGCGCCCGCGCGCCGCAGCTGGTCGCCACCTCCGAGCTGGGCCCGGACGCCGCGATCCTGGTGTACGAGAACGTCGAGGGCCGCACCCTCGACGAGCTGGCCGACGACGAGGTCAGCGACCCGGTGATGGCCTCGGTCTGGTACTCGGTGGCCGCCCTGCACGAGCGCCGGATCGCCCACCGCCGGCTGACCGGCGAGTCGCTGCTGGTGGTGGACGAGCGGACCGGCTGCCTGGTCAACCTCTCCGGCGGCGACATCGCCGCCACCGACCTGACCCTGCGCATCGACGTCGCCCAGCTGCTCACCACCTTCGCGCTGCGGATCGGCCCGGAGCGGGCCGTCGCCACCGCCAACGCGGTGCTCGGCGCCGAGCGGGTCGCCCAGGCCCTGCCGCTGCTCCAGCCGGTCGGGATGAGCCGCTCCACCCGGATCGACCTCGCCAAGCTCGGCAAGGAGCGCAAGACCGCCGCCCGGGCCAAGGCCCTGGAGCAGGTCGCGGCCGGCGAGCGCACCCAGCAGCAGGCCGAGGAGGACATCGCGGCGGCCGGCGAGGACCTGCTGAGCCGCATCCGCGGCCAGATCCTCCAGATCGCCCCCGAGGCGCCGCTGGCCCCGGCCAAGCTGGAACGGCTGAAGCCCAAGAGCCTGATCATGGTGATCGCGCTCACCTTCGCCGCGTACCTGGCCCTGACCACCATCAAGCCGGCCCAGCTCAAGCTCTCCCAGATGAACTGGGCCTGGGCCGCGGCCGCCCTGCTCGCGGCCGCCTTCAGCTACGTCGCCGCCGCGATGAGCCTGACCGGCTTCGTCCCCGAGCGGCTGCCGTTCCGGCGCACCGTCGCCGCCCAGCTGGCCGGCTCCTTCGTCAAGCTGGTCGCCCCCGCCGCGATCGGCGGCATCGCCCTCAACACCCGCTACCTGCAGCGGGCCGGCATCCGCTCCGGCCAGGCGGTGGCCTCGGTCGGCGCCTCCCAGCTGGCGGGCCTGGCCGGGCACCTGCTGCTGCTGTTCAGCTTCGGCCTGATCACCGGCAGCCAGACCAACGGCGACCTCTCCGCCTCCCGCGCGGTGATCATCGGCGTGCTGACCGCCGCCGTGCTCGCCCTGGTGGTGGCCGCCGTCGCGCCGATGCGCCGGTTCGTCCTGGGCCGGCTGCGCTCGCTGTTCTTCGGCGTGGTGCCGCGGATGCTCGACCTGATGCAGACCCCCAGCAAGCTGGTCACCGGCTTCGGCGGCATCCTGCTGCTGACCCTGTCCTTCACCGCCTGCCTGGACTTCTCGGTCCAGGCCTTCGGCGGCAACATCAGCTTCTCGGCGGTCGCGGTGGTCTTCCTGACCGCCAACGCGGCCGGCTCGGCGATCCCCACTCCCGGCGGCATCGGCCCGGTCGAGGTCGCCCTGATCGGCGCCCTGACGGTCGCGGACGTGTCCCCCGCGGTCGCCACCCCGGCGGTCTTCCTGTACCGGGCGCTCACCTTCTGGCTGCCGGTCCTGCCGGGCTGGATCGCCTACAACGTGCTGCAGCGCAGGAACGCGCTCTGAGCCGAGCCGTCCGGCACACGACGGAGGGCCCCGCCGACCGGCGGGGCCCTCCGTCTTCACACGTCCTGTGCCGCCTGCGGCCCGCGGCCTAGTAGGTCGGCTTGTGCGGCTCGATCTGGTTCACCCAGCCGAGCACGCCGCCGCCCAGGTGGACGGCGTTGGCGAAGCCCGCGGCCTTCACCACGGCCAGCACCTCGGCCGAGCGCACGCCCGACTTGCAGTGCAGCACGATCTTCCGGTCCTGCGGCAGCTTCTCCAGCGCGTCGCCCATCAGGAACTCGTTCTTCGGGATCAGCACCGCGCCGGGGATGTTGACGATCTCGTACTCGCCGGGCTCGCGGACGTCGATGAGGTAGATGTCCTCCTTGTCGTCCTGCCACTGCTTGAGCTGCTGCGAGGTGACGGTCGACCCGGCGGCGGCGGCCTGCGCCTCCTCCGACACGACGCCGCAGAAGGCCTCGTAGTCGATCAGCTCGGTGACCGTCGGGTTCTCCCCGCAGACCGCGCAGTTCGGGTCCTTGCGGACCTTCACCTGGCGGTAGTTCATCTCCAGGGCGTCGTAGATCATCAGCCGGCCGAGCAGCGGCTCGCCGATGCCGGCCAGCAGCTTGATCGCCTCGTTGACCTGGATCGAGCCGATGGACGCGCACAGCACGCCCAGCACGCCGCCCTCGGCGCAGGAGGGGACCATGCCCGGCGGCGGCGCCTCCGGGTACAGGCAGCGGTAGCAGGGGCCGTGCTCGGCCCAGAACACGCTGGCCTGGCCGTCGAAGCGGTAGATCGAGCCCCACACGTACGGCTTGCCGAGCAGCACCGCGGCGTCGTTCACCAGGTAGCGGGTGGCGAAGTTGTCGGTGCCGTCCACGATCAGGTCGTAGCCGGAGAAGATCTCCATGACGTTGGAGTTGTCGAGGCGCTCCTCGTGCAGCACCACGTCGACGTAGGGGTTGATCTCCTTGACCGAGTCACGCGCCGACTCCGCCTTGGAACGGCCGATGTCCGACTGGCCGTGGATCACCTGGCGCTGCAGGTTCGACTCGTCGACCACGTCGAACTCGACGATGCCCAGCGTGCCCACACCGGCCGCGGCCAGGTACAGCAGGGCGGGCGAGCCGAGGCCGCCGGCGCCGACGCACAGCACCTTGGCGTTCTTCAGCCGCTTCTGCCCGGCCATGCCCACGTCGGGGATGATCAGGTGGCGGGAGTACCGGCGGACCTCGTCGACGGTGAGCTCGTCGGCCGGCTCTACCAGGGGTGGCAACGACACGGGGACTCCGATGGGTGTCATGTTCGGATGGCCAGGGCCAGCCGCGGTGCGGGGTGGTCCCACCGCCGCGCGGGTGGCTGTCTAGGCCAACAGTGTCACGCCCCGCCACTATTCCGAGACAGCTCGTCCGATGGGCGAGACGGGCGGCACCGGATCGTGGGACCGCGCGACGGACCCCCGGAAGCGCCCCGGACCCGCGTTCCACGGGCCCCGGACGCCCCCGGACGACCGGTCAGACCCGGCAGGCCGTCTCCAGCCAGACGTCCCCCAGCGACTCCTCCAGCGGCACCTGGGTCCGCCATCCGAGACGGTCCCGGGCGGTCCGCACGTCCGCCTGCCGCCACGGCACCGGCTCGCCCGGCACCGCCCGGCCCTCCGGCCGGTGCCCCTCCACCCGGTGGCCCGGCAGATGGTGCCCGGGCAGGTGGTCGCCGCCCGCCCCGCCGCCCTGCGCGGGCAGCAGGACCTGCCGGTTCTCCTCGACGATCGACCCCTCGAAGCCCGAGGCCCGCACCAGCAGCTGGGCCGCGTCCCGGGCCCGGACGGCGTGCCCGCTGCCGATGTTGACCACCCCGGTGGCCGCCGACACCGCCGCCGCCTGGATGGCCCTGGCGACGTCCCGGACGTCCACGAAATCCCGGTATCCGGACAGGTCCGGCATCCGCACCTGGCCCTCGTCCCGCTCCAGCGCCCGCCGCAGGCCCTCCGCCAGCCGCCCGAACAGCGAGGCGGTCGGCGCCCCCGGCCCCACCACGTCGAACACCCGCAGCACCGCCGCGTCCAGGCCGGAGGCCAGCACCAGCTCCGTCCCGGCCAGCTTGGACACCCCGTACGGGCCGACCGGCCGCGGCTCGGCCTGCTCGGACACCGGCACCCCGCCGGGCACCGGCCCGTACTCGGCGGCCGAGCCGACGTGCACCAGCCGGGCCGGCTCCCGGCTGCGCCGGATCGCCTCGCAGACCGTCGCGACGGCCAGCGTGTTCGACCGGATCAGGGTGCGCGAGCTGCCGTAGGTGGCACCCGCGCAGTTGATCACCACCTGCGGCACGACCGCGTCCAGGAACCGGGCCAGCGCACCCGGGCTCCCGGTGGTCAGGTCGAACCTGATGTCGGCCGAGTCGCGCCGGCCGAGCACCGTCACCTGCAACTCCTGGTCCATGAGCAGACGGTCGGTGACCCGGCGGCCGATGAAGCCGTCGGCGCCCAGCAGCAGCACCCTCATCTGGGGTGTCCTTCCACGAAGCGAGGTCGCGGACGACCTGGCGGACTGAAATCAACGAACGGACGAAACGAGGAACAGCGAGCGGGAACGGGAGGCCGGAGGCGGGAGGCACCCGGCGGATCAGCGGTGCGAACCGGCCCGGCCGAGCACCGCCCAGGCGTACGCCAGCAGCACCGCCGCGACGGCACCGCCGCCGAGCAGAGCGGCCGACGGCCAGGAGCGGCCCGCGGCGAGCAGCCCGAGCGTCGCGGCGGGCCCGGCCAGCGCCCCCAGCGCGGCGGCCGTCGACCGGCCGCAGCGCGCCAGCAGCACCGGCAGCACCAGCAGCAGGCCCAGCACGCCCTGCGCCGCCCACGGCACCGGACCGGCCCGCTCGGCCGCCAGGTGCAGCAGCCCGCCGCCGTGCCCCGGGCCGGGGCGCGGCGCGAGGACGACCGCCACGGCCAGCGCGGCGAAGCTCAGCACCCCGAGCACCGCCAGGTGCAGGGCGACCGCGACCGGCAGCACCGGCCGCATCCTGGACCGGAACTCGGCCAGGGTGCCCGCCGCGCCGAGGTGGCCGCGGCCGACCTGCCGGTACCAGCGGGCCGCCCCCTCGGCCGACCCGGCCGACACCGCCGCCGCCAGTACCAGCGCGACCACCGGCGGCCGGTCCCCGCCCGGGACGGCCTGCGGGAGCAGCAGCAGCGCGGCCAGCCCCAGCCCGTGCCCCGTCGCGGCGGGCCGCCGGAGGGAGGCGGGCCGCCCCCGTGCCGCCGGCGGCGGCCCCAGGGCGTCCGCCGGAGGGCGGCCCGGCCCGGCCGGCACCGCGCAGGGCGGGCCGGGCTCGGCCGCCGGCGGCGCCGTCAGCGCCGGCAGCAGCACCAGCGGGACGGCGGCGGGCAGCAGCACCGGCCAGCGGGCGCCGAACGCGGCCACCGCCGCACAGGACGGCACGGCCAGCGCGGCGGCGGTCAGCGCGGCCCGGACGGCGGCCCCGCGCCGCCGCGGCCCGGACGGCCCGACCGGCCCGGGCGGCGGCGGGCGGCGCGGCACCCGGGCGTACAGCTCCTCGGCCAGCGAGAACAGGTCGGCGTGCCGGCAGCGGGCGGCCGCGTCCGGGCCGAACCCGGCCTCCTCCAGCCCGGCCGCGATCTCCAGCGGGTCGACGGCGCGCTCGCACAGCTCGCGGTGCTCCGCCATGACCTCGCGCACCGGGTCCGCGCTGCCGCCGGGCGCCACGGGGCCGGCCATCAGAGCGCCTCCGCGAGCGCGGCGGGTTCCCGGACGCCGGCCGGGGCGCCGACGGCCGCACCGACGGCCGCGGTCCCCGCCTCGGGCCCGGCCGCCGGGGCGGCGTCGCGCGGGCCGTCCGCGAGCCAGCACTCGGCGGGGCGGGCGAACGGGCGCGGCACCGGGCCGCCACCGCCACCACCCCCGCCGCCCGGGAAGGCCGGGTACTGCGAGACCAGTTCCAGGTAGATCTCCCGGAAGGCGCCGACCACCGGCTCGACGGCGAAGCGTTCCTGCGCCCGTAGCCGCCCCGCCAGCCCCAGCCGGGCGCGCCGCTCCTCGTCCCGCAGCAGCGCCAGGCAGGCCCCGGCCAGGGCGCGCGGATCGCGGGCGGGCACCAGCAGCCCGGTCGGCCCGACCACCTCGCGGGCCACCCCGACATCGGTGGACACCACCGCCCGGCCGCTGAGCATCGCGTCCGCGAGCAGCCCCGGAGCGCGCTGGGACAGGGCGGAGAAAACGGCCACCGTGCCGGCCTCCCAGACCTCGGCGAGCGCCCCGGGCCGCCCGGCGAAGCGCACCGCCGGGGCCACCCCCAGCCGCTCGGCCACCGCCGCGCAGTGCGCCCGGTAGCCGGGCGCCGTCTCCTCGCCGTACAGCACCAGCCGGGCGCCGGGCAGCTCGCCGCGGACCCGGACGAAGGCGTGCAGCGCCGGCTCCGGGTCGCGGCCGGGCTCCAGCGCGCCCGCCCAGACCAGCGTCGGCGCCTGCGGCTCGGGCCCGGCGGCCGGGCGGTCCACGGCCGTCGTCCCCTCGTACACCACCCGGGTGCGCGCCGGGTCGGCCCCGCAGCGGAGCTGCCACTGCCGGTCGTGGGCGCTGCCGGGGGTCAGCACCGCCGCCTGCCGGTAGGTCTCCCCGGTGAGCGCCCGGAAGAAGGACAGCAGCAGCGCCCGGACCGGCCACCGGTACGGCGCCTCGTGACTCGCCCACTCGCCTCCGGGGCGGGGCGGGTGGCCGAGGTACTGCTCGCGCAGGTGCAGGCCGTGCTCGGTGACCACGAACGGCACCCCGTGCAGGTGCCGGGCCACCAGGGCGGGCAGCGCGGCCGGGCCGCCGCCGACCACGTGGCACAGGTCGACCGCGCCGAGGCCGCCGGGGCCGGTGCCGTACCAGGGGGCGGACAGCGGCCGCAGGCACTGCTCCAGCAGGTCGGCAGCGACCAGCACGTCGCACACCAGCGGCTGCCCCGCCGAGGTGTCCGCGCCGGGCAGCCGCCAGGTCCGCTCCAGGATCCGGCGGGCGTGCGCGGACGCCAGGAAGGCGGGCAGCGTGCCGTCCTCCCGGGCGGCCGCCGCCAGCCGGTACAGCGCGGGCCCGAAGCCGGCCCGCTCCCCCGGCAGCACCAGCGCCCGCACCAGGTCCTCGTAGGCTCTCGCGTACCGGCGTCTGCGCGGTGCGCCGGGCGCCCGGCCGCCCGGTCGGCGGCCCCACAGCGCCAGGTCGCGCACACCGCGCCAGGCGGGCGACAGCCGCTCCTCGGCCCCCCGGCCCGCCGGGCCGGTCAGCAGGTACAGCTCGAACTCGTGCTCCGGCAGGCCCTCGGCCAGCCGGTCGCACCAGCCTCCGGCACCACGCCGGGCGTGCGGGCGGGCACCCTCGGTGAGCAGGGCAACGCGCACGGGAGACCTCCAGGGCAGAGCGGGTTCGCGGGGCGGGTCACGGACGGATCGACGGTCGGCCGAGCGGCCCGGACGGTGGCCGGGGGCGCCTCCGCGCGGTGGCGGGGACGGCCGGGGCCGGGGAGTCGGCGGGCCGGGGCGGCACCCCGGGCACCCGCCCGCTCAGGCGGCCGGGCCCGACCCGTCGGGACTCCTGACGGCGGCCGCCCTCCGGTTCCTCCGGCGGCCCCGGCTCCCCCACACCTGTTCGGTCCGACAGCAGAAAGGTAGGACCGGCCCCGGGCAATCCATCGGTCACATGCCTGGCTGCCACCTGATCGAGTGAAACGTCGTGACCTCGGCCCGAACCGGGCCGTTACCGCGCGGTATGCGCGGCCGCCCGTGGTATCCCGCCGGATCCGCGGGATCCCCGTCCGGCCCCCGGGTCCGTGCCCGGCCCTGCCCTGCCCTGGCCCCTTGCCCCCGTCACACCACTGCCGAGGCCGAGGTCAGCGCCGTATTGTGGGCTCCTGACAACAAGGCCGCCGTCTTTTCTCGCCCTCGCCGAACGCGGGCGCGGTTACCGAAAAGTAGAATCGGCCCTCTTGCCAGCCCCGAACAGACCGAAGTGAGGAGCGCCGTGACGGCCATCCAGGAGGCGCAGGAGCGCCCGCGCGGTGCCCGCCTGCCGCGAAGCGCCCGCCGTGAACAACTGCTCGGTGCCGCCCAGGAGGTGTTCGTCGCGCAGGGCTACCACTCGGCCGCCATGGACGACATCGCCGACCGCGCCGGGGTCAGCAAGCCGGTGCTCTACCAGCACTTCCCCGGGAAGCTGGAGCTCTACCTGGCCCTGCTGGACAAGCACTGCGACGCCCTGGTCGAGTCGACCCGCGAGGCGCTGTCGGCGACCACCGACAACAAGCAGCGCGTGGCCAACACCATGGAGGCGTACTTCAACTACGTCTCCAGCGAGTCGGGCGCCTTCCGCCTGGTCTTCGAGTCGGACCTGACCAACGAGCCGGCCGTGCGCGAGCGCGTCGAGCGGGCCTCCGAGGCGAGCGCGACGCTGGTCAGCAAGGTGATCCAGGAGGACACCGACCTGCCCGAGGCGGAGTCCAAGCTGCTCGCCGCCGGGGTCTGCGGCCTGGCCCAGATCACCGCCCGGTACTGGCTCTCGCAGGGCCTGGAGATCCCGCGCGACGAGGCGGTCCGGCTGGTCGCCAGCCTGTCCTGGCGCGGCCTGAAGGGCTTCCCGATGCACCCGACCGAGGCGTCCGACGAAGGCACCGCCCAGGAGGGGTGATCCACCGGCCTTCGCCTCGCCGGTGATCGGGTGCTCTAAGGTGAGGCCGTACGGCGCGGTCGCCGGGAACGCTTGTCCCAGGCGGTCCGGTGCCCGTGCGTGGAGGCTGCAACCCCGGAGGGACGGAAGCCGTGGAGGTCAAGATCGGCGTGCAGAACGCGCCTCGCGAGATCGTGATCGAGAGCTCGCAGACTGCCGATGAGGTCCAGAGCGCGGTCGCGAAGGCGCTGGAGGGCCCGGACAAGCTCCTCTCGCTGGCGGACGAGCACGGCCGTCGCATCATCGTCCCGGCCGAGCGCCTGGCGTACGTGGAGATCGGTGAGCCGGCCGTCCGCAAGGTCGGTTTCGGCACCGCCTGAGGCGCCGCCCGCGCAGGGCGACCCGGTGCCCCGTTCCCGTGAGGGAGCGGGGCACCGCTGCGTGTACGGCCGGGTGGCACGGGGTACGACGGCGTCAGGTACGGCGCCGGTGCCGCACGTCCGTCCCCCCGGGAGGCAGTCTTGCTGGTCGAGTCGATCGCCTTCGCCCTCGTCGGCCTGGTCACGGGCGGCGCCGCGTCGCGCGCCCTGCCCTCGTACTTCCGGGCCTCCCGCGCGCTGACCGTCGGCACCGCGCTGGCGGCGGCGCTGGTCGGCGGCACGGTGGCGCACTTCTGCCTCGACGGGCAGTACCCGCCGGTGTCGGTGGCGGCCTCGGCACTGGCCTCGGGCGTGCTCACCTCGCTGCTGGCCCGGCCGGACCTCGCGGCCGGGCGGGCCCCGGCGCACCGGCACCACCCGCACCGGCCCGGCACCCACCGCGCGCCGCGCCGGCACCGGCCGGCCTAGGGCCTGACGCCGAGGGCCCGCGGTCGGCCGTCGGTCAGCTGGCCAGGCCGAGGGCGGCCATCCGCCGGGTGTGCGCCTCGGTGATCCGGTTGAACATCTTGCCGACCTCGACCAGGTCGAAGCCCTGCACCTGGACGCCGCCGACCAGCAGGTTGGACAGCGCGTCGCGCTCGGCGACCACCCGCTGGGCCTGGCTGAGCGCCTCCCCCATCAGACGGCGGCCCCACAGCGCCAGCCGGCCGCCGGCCCGCGGGTCGGCCTCGATCGCCTCGCGCACCTTGTCGACCGCGAACCGGGCGTGGCCGGTGTCGGACATGACGCCGAGGACCAGGTCGCGGGTGTCGTCGTCCAGCCGGACGGCCACCTCGCGGTAGAAGTCGGTCGCGATGGCGTCGCCGACGTAGGCCTTGACCAGGCCCTCCAGCCAGTCCGAGGGCGCCGTCATCCGGTGGAACAGCTCCAGCGGCTCGACGAAGGGCCGCATCGCCTCCTGCGGGTCGGCGCCGACCTCGGCGAGCCGGTCGTGCAGACGCTGGTAGTGCTGGAACTCCGCGGAGGCCATCCGGGCCAGGGCCGCCTTGTCGGCGAGGTCCGGCGCCAGCTTGGCGTCCTCGGCGAGCCGCTCGAAGGCGCTCAGCTCGCCGTACGCCAGCGCGCCGAGCAGGTCCAGCACCGCCGCCCGGTAGCCGGGGTCGGCCGAGCACGCGGCCCAGTCGCCGATCGAGCCGGCCGCGGTGTCCTGCGTCTCACCATGGGTCTCCATGGTCCGCCACCTTAGTCCCGCGCACCCGGCTCCCCCACCACCCGCCGCACCCGGGTGACCGGCCGGATCGCCTGCTCACGGGGTGCCTGACGGGGGCAATGTCAGACGCATCACGTGTTCGAGTCGTCGCCTGACTGTATGGTGGTACGGAGCCCCGTCGTGCTTGCACGGTGTCACCGCCGTCTCGGTAACCCGCGCAGGTCCGCTCCGAAGCGGCACCGTCCAGCCGGACGTGTCCGCACCGGAGGCACGGGGACTCACGTACGCGGATGCCCGGTCGGAGAGCCGATCGGCTCCGACCATGGCTTGGACTTCAAGCCTTGGCACCGCATCAGTGGCCGAGCGAGGGCCGCCGAGACCACGCCCCCTGGCGGAGGTCCCGCGCAGGTCCCTCAAGGGAATCCTCCCCGACGCCGCCGGCGACGCGCCCCGTGACCGGGGCAGCGCGCACCGGCCGGCCGCAGGGACCGGCGCGGTTGTGCGTCCGCGCAGCTGTAATCGGGGCCGCCCAGGCCCGTACGCAGCCGCGCGGCTGCCCGCCCGCCGCTCGTTCTCGGCCCATCCACACGGAAGAGGCAGCACCCTGTCCACCACCGCTGAACCCATCAAGACGACCTTCCGGGACCTGGGGATCCTCCCGGAGACCGCCGAGGCCCTCGAGTCCGTCGGCATCGTCCACCCCTTCCCCATCCAGGAGATGACCCTCCCGGTCGCGCTGACCGGCCACGACGTCATCGGCCAGGCCAAGACCGGCACCGGCAAGACCCTCGGTTTCGGCCTCCCGCTGATCGAGCGGGCCATCGTGCGCGCCGACGTGGACGCCGGCCGGGCCACCGAGGAGCAGCTCTCCGAGTTCCCGCAGGCGCTGATCGTCGTCCCGACCCGTGAGCTCTGCACCCAGGTCACCAACGACCTGCAGACCGCCGGCAAGGTCCGCAACGTGCGCGTCCTGGCCGTCTACGGCGGCCGGGCGTACGAGCCGCAGGTGGAGGCGCTCAACAAGGGCGTCGACATCGTGGTCGGCACCCCGGGCCGGCTGCTCGACCTGGCCGGGCAGAAGAAGCTGAACCTGTCCAAGGTCCGCGCGCTGGTCCTGGACGAGGCCGACGAGATGCTCGACCTCGGCTTCCTGCCGGACGTCGAGAAGATCATCACCATGCTGCCGGCCAAGCGGCAGACCCTGCTGTTCTCGGCCACCATGCCGGGCCAGGTCATCAGCCTCGCCCGCCGGTACATGAGCCAGCCGACCCACATCCGGGCCACCGCCCCGGACGACACCGGCGCCACCGTCGCCAACACCGAGCAGCACATCTTCCGTGCGCACTCGCTGGACAAGGTCGAGATGGTCTCGCGCATCCTCCAGGCCGACGGCCGCGGGCTGGCGATGATCTTCTGCCGCACCAAGCGCACCGCCGCCGACGTCTCCGACCAGCTGACCCAGCGCGGCTTCGCGGCCGGCGCGGTCCACGGCGACCTCGGCCAGGGCGCCCGCGAGCAGGCCCTGCGGGCGTTCCGCAACGGCAAGGTCGACGTGCTGGTCTGCACCGACGTCGCCGCCCGCGGCATCGACGTCGAGGGCGTCACGCACGTCATCAACTACCAGTGCCCCGAGGACGAGAAGACCTACCTGCACCGGATCGGCCGCACCGGCCGGGCCGGCGCCTCCGGCACCGCCGTCACCCTGGTCGACTGGGACGACATCCCGCGCTGGCAGCTGATCAACAAGGCGCTGGAGCTGTCGTTCAACGACCCGGAGGAGACCTACTCCACCTCGCCGCACCTGTACGAGCTGCTGAAGATCGCGCCGGGCACCAAGGGTGTCCTGCCGCGTTCGGAGCGGACCCGGGCGGGGCTCAACGCGGAGGAGGTCGAGGACCTCGGCGAGACCGGCGGGCGCGGCAGCCGCTCCGCCCGTCCCGGCCGTGGTCGCAACGGGCAGGGTGGCCAGAGCGGACAGGGCGGACAGAACGGCCCGAGCCGTCCGGCCGCCGCACCGGCCGAGACCGAGGAGGAGAAGCCGCGCCGCACCCGTGAGCGCCGCCGCACCCGTCGGGGCTCGTCGGTCGGCGAGGGCGAGGCCGCCGTCGCCGTGACCGAGGGCGCCGCGGCGGCCCCGGCCGTCGAGGGTGCCGAGGGCGAGGCCGCGCCGCGCCGTCGCCGTCGCCGCTCGCGCGGTGGCGCCGCCGGTGAGTCGGCCGCGGTGGAGGCGGCCGCGGTCGTCGAGGCCGCCGAGGCCGTCGTCGCCCAGGCCGTCGTGGCTCAGGCCGTCGTGGCTCAGTCCGTCGTGGCTCAGGCCGTCGTCGCCGAGCCGGTCGCCGTCGAGGCGCCCGCCGAGGAGAAGCCGGCTCCGCGCAAGCGCACCCGGGCCCGCAAGACCGCCGAGGTCGCTCCGGAGGCCCCGGCCGCCGAGGCCGTCGTCGCGCCGGTCGCCGTCGCCGAGCCGGTCGCCGTGGAGGCGCCCGCCGAGGACAAGCCGGCCCCGCGCAAGCGTGCCTCCCGGGCCCGCAAGACCGTCGAGGCCGCTGCCGAGACCGTCGAGACCGTCGCCGTCGAGGCGCCCGCCGAGGACAAGCCGGCCCCGCGCAAGCGCGCCTCCCGGGCCCGCAAGACCGTCGAGGCCGCTGCCGAGACCGTCGAGACGGTCGCCGTCGAGGCGCCCGCCGAGGACAAGCCCGCTCCGCGCAAGCGCGCCTCCCGGGCCCGCAAGACGGCCGAGACCACCCCGGAGGCCCCGGCCACCGAGGTGACCGAGGCCGCCGAGGTCCCGGCGCCGCGCAAGCGCACCCGGACCCGCAAGGCCGCGGCCCCCGCCGAGGCCACCCCGGAGAACTGATCCAGCGTGTCTCCCCCGAGGGGGCGAGCCCGGCCGCCACGGCCCGGGCTCGCCCCCTCGGGCGTTCCCGCCCGCCGCCGCACCGCGACGGCGGACGACGGGGCTTCCGAGGACGGGCCATAAGCTCGGGGGCGCCGGGGAGCCCCGGGTGCCGGAGCAGGGAGAGCAGACCATGAGCACGCCGCCGTTCCTGACCTTGCCCGGATGCGCGCGGGCCGAGCGCGTGGCGACCGGGCGCGGGGAGTTCGCGGCGCTGCGCGCGGAGCCGGCCGGGCCGGTGCGGGGGTCGGCGCTGCTGGTGCCGGGGTTCACCGGCAGCAAGGAGGACTTCATCGGGCTGCTGGAGCCGCTGGCGGCGGCCGGGTACCGGGTGACCGCCGTGGACCAGCGCGGGCAGTACGAGACCGGCGGCCCGGACGATCCCGGGGCGTACGCCGTCGGCGAGCTGGGCGCGGACGTGCGGGCGCTCACCGGGGCGCTGGCGGCGGACGGCCTCCCGCTGCACCTGCTGGGGCACTCCTTCGGCGGCCAGGTGGTCCGGGAGGCGGTGCTCGCCGCCGCCGCGCAGGGCCCGCTGCCGTGGCGGTCGCTGACCCTGGTGTCCACCGGGCCGGGCACGATCGACCCCGCCGAGGCGGCCCGGACCAGGCTGCTGCTGGACGCGCTGCAGGTGATGACCCTGGAGGAGATCTGGCAGGTCATGCGGCAGCTGGAGGCGGACAGCGGGAAGCCTCGGCCGCGGCTGGAGCCGGCCGTCGCGGAGTTCCTGCACCGCCGCTGGCTGGCCAATGTGCCGCGGTCGCTGTCGGTGACCGGCGGCCACCTGGTCGACGCGCCGGACCGGGTGGACGAACTGGCCGCCGTCACCGCCGGGCTGCCCGTGCTGGTGCTGTCCGGCGAACGGGACTACGCCTGGCCGGTCCCGGAGCAGACCGGGATGGCCGAGCGCCTGGGCGCCCGCCGGGTGGTCGTCGCGGACTCGGGCCACTCCCCCAACGCCGAGCGGCCGGCCGAGACCGCCGGGGCGCTGGCCGCGTTCTGGGCCTGACCGGCCCTCGTCGCACCGCCCCCGCCCAGGAGTGGTCTGTACCACTTCTGCAATTTCGACCGGCTTCAACACAGGACAAAATTCGTTAGTTACGGTAATCTTTGATTCTGTCCGGGAATCATCGCCGGCCTCGGCGCCGGCGCGCATCACCCGAAACCCGGACGTTACGGACGGGCAACGGCCCGGTAGCACCACCACGTCACCGTGGTTCACGAGGCACTGGACGCACCAGGCAAGCAGGGGGAGCCCTTGCCGCAGCAGACCGCCGCACGAACGACCCGCCCGGCCCGGCCGATCCGCCGGACCCGCAAGATCCCGAAAGGGCTGATACCGACTCAGCCGCCGTCGCCCCGCCCCGCGGGGCAAGGAAAGGAGACGCCCATGACGAAGACCATGCGCTTCGAGATCGTCCGACTGGACGACGCCAACGGCTCCGCCACCGACCGCGTGATAGCCGACGCCGCCACCGTGCGCGAGCACGTCCAGGCCGCCGCCCGCACCGGCGAACGCCTGCTCATCCGGCCGTGCCCGACCGTCTGACCCGGCGCGGCGGCTCCGGACCGGAGCCCTCACCCGCCGCCGACGAGCCGGGAGCGTCCGATCCGGACGTTCCGATACCCGACTGACGCCCTGTCACCGCGATCGCCGATGACAGGGCGTCAGTGCGTCCGGGCCCGGAGCCGGAACGTTTGCCACCGCCCGTCACGGGACATCCCCCCAACGGGAACCGCCCGCGCCGCGCCCACCCGGCGCCCGTCGGGCGTCCGCCACCGACAGGTGCCGCCGCGCCCTCCGTACGGGTGATCGTCCTTGACGCGGCGGTCCGGAGGGAGGAGCGTTGTCGGCTATGAGGGGCGAGCCAAGCTGCCCGAGGTGCGCCGGTCGGGTCCGCGCCCCCGGTCTGTTCTCAGACACCTGGCAGTGCGACCGGCACGGAGCGGTGCACCCGATGCAGCCCGTGCTGCCCCCGAGCGTGGAGGCCCTGGGCGTCGCCGTCGCCCGCTCCCAGGTGCCCGTCTGGCTGCCCTGGCCGCTCCCGGTCGGCTGGCTCTACACCGGCATCGGCCACGCCGGCGACGACGTCTCGGGCGCCCGGGCCACCGCCGTCGCCTGCTCCGGGCCGGCGCCGCTCGGCGGCTTCGGCGAGCTGGTGCTCGTCGCCGAGGAGCTGGGGGTCGGGTTCGGCGCCCGCTACGCGGGGCTCCCGGGGCCGGACCCGGGCGACTCCGTCGGCCTCTACAAGCCCGCCGACGCCAAGCTGATGGCCGCCGGCCGGCCCACCCCGATGTTCCACGTGCCGGACGCCCCGGCCGACCGCGCGGTGTTCGTCGGCGAGGCCCGCGGGCTCTGGCTCTGGGCCGTCGCCTGGCCCGAGCAGTCCGCGCTGGTGATGTACGACGAACTGGTGCTCACCGACCTGCGCGAGGCCGGCGCCGAGCTGGACCTGCTGCCCTGCGGGGCGCTCTCCCCCCGGCTGCTCGGCTGACCCCCCGCCCGGGGTGACCCGGACGGCCTATCCTGGGCGGCACCCACGAGCCCCAGGAGTCCGCCCCGTGCGCATCGACCTGCACGCCCACAGCAACGCCTCCGACGGCACCGACAGCCCGGCCGAGCTGGTCGGGGCGGCCGTCGCCGCGGGCCTCGACGTCGTCGCGCTCACCGACCACGACACCGTGGCCGGCCACGCCGAGGCCGCCGCGGCGGTGCGGGCGCTGCCCGACGGCGCCCGGCTGACCGTCGTCCCGGGTGCGGAGCTGTCCTGCGCCGTGGACGGCATCAGCCTGCACCTGCTGGCGTACCTCTTCGACCCCGAGGAGCCGGAGTTCGCGCGCGAGCGGGAGCTGGTGCGCACCGACCGGTTCCGGCGCGGACAGGCCGTCGTCGAGCGCTGCCGGGAGCTCGGTGCGGACATCACCTGGGAGCAGGTGCGGCGGATCGCGGGCAGCGGCTCGGTCGGACGGCCGCACATCGCCAGCGCGCTGGTCGAGGCCGGCGTGGTGGCCACCGTCTCGGACGCCTTCACCCCCGCCTGGCTGGCCAACGCCGGACGGGCGGACGTCCGCAAGCACGAGACCGACCCCGTCCGGGCGGTCCGGCTGGTCCGGGCGGCCGGCGGGGTGCCGGTCTTCGCGCACCCGGGCGCGGTCAAGCGCGGCCGGACGGTCTCGGACCAGGTGATCGCCGACCTCGCGGCAGCCGGACTGGCCGCACTGGAGGTCGACCACACCGACCACGACGAGGAGACCAGGGCCCGGCTGCGCGGCCTCGCCGACGACCTCGGACTGCTGGTCACCGGCTCCAGCGACTACCACGGCACCCGCAAGACCGTCCGGCTCGGCGAGCACACCACCGACCCGGCCGTGTACGAGGCACTGCTGGCGCAGGCCACCGGCGCGAAGCCGATCGAACGCTGAGGGCCCGGGCCGCCGCGTCCGGGCGTGCGGGGTACGGCGCGGGCGTGCGGACCCGCTCCGCACGCCCCTCGGCGCTCGAAGCCCGCTCGAAGCCCGCTCGCACCCTGCTCGAATCCCGGTCGGATCCTGCTTGAACCCTGCTCGAACCCTGCTCGGGCCGCACCTGAGCCCGGCCTGAGCGGCCGTCAGTCCAGCCGGACCCCACGGCGCTCCGGGTCGCGCAGGTCCGTACCCCGCTCCAGCCAGCGCTCCTGGAGCGCGGCCGCCCCGTGCACCCGCTTCCAGCCCGCCTCGTTGGGCGTCATCGGCAGCAGCGGCAGGAAGCGGACCGGCTCGGCCGGCTCGGCGAGCTCCAGGTCCTCGACCAGGCCGCCCGGCTCGGCGGCCAGCACCGAGGTGAAGGGCGCGCCGTCCCAGAGCGGGGCGCCGAGGTCCAGCGAGCCGCCCGGGGCCACCACCAGGCCCTCGACCTGCGGCGTCGCGGCGAAGGTGGCCAGGCTGCGCAGCACGCTGTCGTGCCCGCCCCGGACGGTCAGCACCAGTTCGACGCGCGGGCCGCGCAGCTGGTCGGCGACCGGCGCGGTCGGGTCGGCCATCGGCGCGGCGGACATCCCGAGCGTCGCGTACCGCACCAGGCCCTCGGGGTCCGGGCCGAAGCGCAGCACCTCGATCCGGTCGGTGCCGAGGAAGGTGACCGCGGCGCGGCCGCTCGGTTCGCCGAAGGTGGAGATCAGCCGGGCCTCGACGGCGGCCAGCACCGCCTCCCGGGAGAGCTCCGGGGAGCTGCCGCCGTGGGGGTCGCCGAAGAGGGGGAAGTCGTGGGCCATGCCGGTGAGCGTAACCCGCCGCCGCGGCCCGGCCCCGGGGCGGTCCTCAGGCGGTCCTCGGGGTCCGCTCCGTCAAGGTTTCGGAAACCCCCGGTAACTGCCCGGCGCCGACGGCCGGTCAGCTGTTAGGGTGAGCGACTGGCCACCGGGATGCTTCCGTCCCGGGGCGGCGGCGCGAAGGAGGTGGTTGCGGTGGATACCGGCCGACCATGCAGTACCGGCAGCTCTGCCCGGCCCCGACTTCCCCGTAACCCCCGCCCCGCCGGCCCGATCGGCTGAACCAGCCGCGGCAGCCCGGGCGCAGGCCCCACGGCGGACGGACCGGCCGGGAGAGCACCCTCGTCCCCCTTTCACCGGTGTTCTTCGCCGTCGTACCGCGGCCGACCGTTTTTCCTTTCCGCGCCGCCGTGCGACGGCTCCCCGCCCCTGGGAGCCTGCCATGTCGATGATCAACAGCCTGCGCGCCGCCGTCCGCACCAACCGCCGCCGCGGCGCGGCCGGGGTGTACGACGTCCTCAGCGAGGACTCCGCCTCGGCGGTCGTGGACTGCGCGGTCTACCAGCAGGGCAAGCGCAGGGGCGAGACGTGCAGCCCCCGCGAGGCCGCCCGGCGGGTCAAGGCCGAGCGCCAACTCCCGGACGGCGTCGGTTCGTTCAGCTGGATCGGACTGCACGAGCCGACCGAGGCGGAGTTCGAGGGGATCGCCCAGCGCTTCGGGCTGCACCCGCTCGCGGTCGAGGACGCGGTGCACGCCCACCAGCGGCCCAAGGTCGAGCGCTACGACGACGTGCTGTTCGCCGTCTTCAAGACCATCCGCTACGTCGAGCACGACCAGCTCACGCCCACCAGCGAGGTGGTGGAGACCGGCGAGCTGATGGTCTTCGCCGGGCGGGACTTCGTGATCACCGTCCGGCACGGCGGCCACGGCTCGCTCCAGGAGCTGCGCCACCGGCTGGAGGCCGACGCGGACGAGGCCGGGCTGCTCGCCAAGGGCCCGTCGGCGGTGCTGCACGCGATCGCCGACCACGTCGTGGACAACTACCTGCTGGTCGCCGAGCGGCTGCAGAACGACGTGGACGAGATCGAGTACGGCGTCTTCTCGGCCAAGGGCGGCCGCAGTTCGGACGTCGGCCGGGTCTACCAGCTCAAGCGCGAGGTCCTGGAGTTCAAGCGCGCGGTGGTGCCGCTGCTGCGGCCGATGCAGCAGCTGTCGGAGCCGTTGCAGCGCCTGGTGGACCCGGACATCCAGAAGTACTTCCGGGACGTCGCCGACCACCTGGCCCGGGTCGCCGAGCAGGTGCACGGCTTCGACGAGCTGCTGAACTCGCTGCTCCAGGCCAACCTGGCCCAGGTCTCGGTGGCGCAGAACGAGGACATGCGGAAGATCACCGCCTGGGCGGCGATCTTCGCGGTGCCCACCATGATCACCGGCGTGTACGGCATGAACTTCGAGTACATGCCGGAGCTGCACCACGAGTACGGCTACCCGACGGTGCTCGGCGCGATCGTGCTGATCTGCGTGGGGATGTACCGGGGCTTCCGCCGCAACGGCTGGCTGTAGGACCGCCGGCCCCGCCCGGCCGGTCCTTCAGCGCCGCCCGCCGCGGGCGACCAGGACCAGCCCGAGCAGGATCAGCACCACCGCCGGGTAGGCCGCCGCCGGGGGCCACTGGCCCAGCCAGAGCGCGGCGATCAGCGCCGCCCCCGGGGTCTCCAGCAGGATCGCGGTGGACGTGACCGAGGGGCCCAGGGTGCGCACCACCCGGTTGCTCAGCGAGTGGCCGAGCAGCTGGGCGGCAACCATCAGCAGCACGATCTGCCACCACACCCCGGCCGGCCACCCGGTCAGCGGCGTCCCGGCGACCAGGCAGATCCCGAGCAGGACGACCGCCGTGGTGGCGTAGCAGACCAGCGTGTACCCGGTGGTGCTGACGGTCTTGCGGACCTCGGCGCCCAGCAGCATGTACCCGGCCGCGGCCAGGCCGGCGGCGAGGGCGAGCCCGTCGCCGAGCAGTGCGCGCGGGGAGAGCGAGAGGTCGACCCCGGTCAGCACCAGCACGCCGGCGAAGGCCACGGTCGTGCCCAGCCAGACCATCCGGGGCGCCCGGACACCCATCAGCCGCATCAGCAGGATGGTCCACAGCGGGGTGGTGGTGACCAGGGCGGTGGCCGAGGCCACCGAGGTCATCCGCAGGCTGGGCATCCAGAGCGCGAAGTGGACGCCGAGCAGCGCTCCGGCGGCGATCGCGAGCAGCAGGGCCCGGCGGCCGATGCCGCGCAGTTCGGCGCGGTGGCGCAGCAGCGCGTACGGGCCGAGCACGCCGACCGACATGACGTTGCGCCAGAAGGCGATCGCCAGGGCGGGCGCGGCGGTGGCGCTGATCAGCGGGCCGGAGAACGAGATGCCGCCGATCGAGACGGCGAGCAGCAGCAGGTCGAGGGTGGGGAGCGGGTGCGCCGGCCCCGGGTCGGTGGTGCCGGCGGCGGCGGGGACGGTCGCGGGCCGGGCGGTGGGCACGGCGCTCCTCTGCTGGTCGCGGTGGTGGGGCGCTCATACGGTAAGGCCCGTGGCGCGGCAATGGAACTGTCGCCCGGAGGCTGAGACGTCCCGTGGACGGGACCGTACGGGGAACCCGTACGCTGTCCGCCATGGACCGTACGCCCGCCGCCGCGACCGCCGACGCCTTCCTCGACCAGGCCCTGCTGGAGGAGGCCGCGAAGAAGTCCGGTCTGCTCTGGGTGCGCGCGGACGGGCAGGAGCAGGCCCGTCCGCTGTGGCACGCCTGGCACGACGGCGCGGTCGTGGTGGTCGGCGAGGGCGGCGAGCAGCCGCTGCACGGCCTGGCCCAGGGCGCCGGGGCGGCGGTCACCGTCCGCAGCAAGGACAAGGGCGGCCGGCTGACCGGCTGGAACGCCCGGGTGGTCGAACTCGCGCCGGGCGGCGAGGCCTGGCTGGGCGCCGTCGAGGAGCTCAAGGGCAAGCGGCTGAACGCGCCGGACACCGACGCCATCACCGAGCGCTGGGCCCGCGAGTGCCGGGTCCTGCGGCTGGAGCCCGTCGGCCCGCTCACCGAGCACCCCGGCGCCATGCCGGACGGTTCGCACGCCGCGCAGCCGATGCCCACCGGGGCCACCACCCGCCGCCCGATCCCGGCCGGCCTGCCCAAACTGCTGTTCAAGCGCCGCTGAAGGTTCATCCCCGGGACTTCTTCCGCCGCTACCGTGCCTCGTCGGGCCGGGCCCCGCGCACGCGGGTAGCCTGGGCCGCGGTGCGCCCCCGGCGTACCGCGCACCGCGTACGGCGTCGAGCGAGTCGAGGGAGTCGAGGGAGTCCATGGCAGGACCAGGCACCCGGGTCTTCATCTCCCATCTGTCCGCCATCGCGGTCTTCGACCCGAACGGCGACCAGGTGGGGCGGGTCCGGGACGTGGTCGTCTCGCTGCGGCTCGGCGGACGCCCGCCGCGCGTGCTCGGCCTGGTGGTCGAGGTGGTCGGCCGGCGCCGGATCTTCCTGCCGATGACCCGGGTCACCAGCCTGGAGTCCGGCCAGGTGCTCACCACCGGGGTGATCAACCTGCGCCGCTTCGAGCAGCGCCCGTCCGAGACGCTGGTGCTCGCCGAACTGCTGGACCGCACCGTCACCTGGTCCAAGACCGGTGAGGACGTCACCGTGCTGGACGTCGGCATGGTGCAGAGCCGGCTGCGCGAGTGGGAGGTCAGCAAGGTCTTCGTGCAGGTCGGGCGGGCCGGCCGGCTGCGCAAGGCCAAGGGCGAGCGGCTCACCCTGGACTGGCAGGACGTCACCGGCTTCGCGCTGCCCGAGCAGGACCAGGGCGCCGCCAACCTGCTCGCCACCTTCGAGCAGCTGCGCCCCGCCGACCTCGCCAGCGTGATGCACCACCTGTCGGCCAAGCGCCGCGCCGAGGTGGCCGCCGCGCTGGACGACGAACGGCTCGCCGACGTCCTGGAGGAGCTGCCCGAGGACGACCAGGTCGAGATCATCGGCAAGCTCCAGGAGGAGCGCGCCGCCGACGTCCTGGAGGCGATGGACCCGGACGACGCCGCCGACCTGCTCTCCGAACTGCCCGGCGAGGAGGCCGAGCGGCTGCTCCAGCTGATGGAGCCCGACGAGGCCGCGCCGGTGCGCCGCCTGCTGACGTACGAGGAGGACACCGCCGGCGGTCTGATGACCACCGAGCCGATCGTCCTGGAGCCGGACGCGACGGTCGCCGAGGCGCTCGCCCGGGTCCGGGTCAGCGACCACAAGCCCGCCCTCGCCGCGCAGGTCTTCGTCTGCCGCCCGCCGAACGAGACCCCGACCGGCCGCTACCTGGGCACCGTGCACTTCCAGCGGCTGCTGCGCGAGCCCCCGTACGTGCTGGTCGGCTCGCTGGTGGACGACGACCTGGACGCGCTGCCGCCGGACACCCCGCTGTCGCTGATCACCAGCTACCTGGCGACGTACAACCTGGTCGCCGCGCCCGTCGTGGACGAGGCGGACCACCTGCTCGGCGCGGTGACCGTCGACGACGTGCTCGACCACCTGCTGCCGGACGACTGGCGCGACGCCGCGCTGCACGCCCGCGACGACACCGCGCACGGCGACACCCGGCACGACGAGAGGGAAGGGGTGACCGGTGGACGGTGACCGCAACGGCCGGCCGGACGACTCCGCGCGCCGCCGCCTCCAGGGCGAACTGCGCCAGCTGCGCCAACTGCGCGAGCTGCGCACCCGCGAGGGCGCCCGGGAACGGCGGGCGGAGACCACCCCGATCACCGGCACCGGCCGCACCAGGCTCGACCAGCCCCGCACCGCGCGCCCCGGCCTGCTCTCGCTGCCGTCCTACGACCCGGAGGCCTTCGGCGTCCTGTCCGAGCGGATCGCCCGCTTCCTCGGCACCGGGCGGTTCATCGTCTGGATGACGGTGGTGGTCGTCATCTGGATAGCGTGGAACACGCTGCTGCCGGCGACCGTGCGCTTCGACGAGTACCCGTTCATCTTCCTGACCCTGGCGCTGTCGCTGCAGGCCTCGTACGCGGCTCCGCTGATCCTGCTGGCGCAGAACCGCCAGGACAACCGGGACCGGGTCAACATGGAGCAGGACCGGGCCCGCAGCGACCGCAACATCGCGGACACCGAGTACCTGACCCGGGAGGTCGCGGCCCTGCGGCACGGGCTGGGCGAGGTCGCGACCCGGGCTTTCATCAGTTCCGAGATGAGCGGCGTCCGGTCCGAACTCCAGTCGCTGCTCAAGGAGATCGAGGAACGCAGGGACGCCCGCGACCCGCTGTGACCCGTGGCACGCTACCGACAGGTAGAGCAGTCGGCGCGGCGCCGTACCATCAAGGCATGGCCAACGAGACAGAGGTCGCGGCCGGCGTCACGGAGGAGTCCGTACGCCAGGCGCTGGCGACCGTCAACGACCCGGAGATCAACCGTCCGATCACCGAGATCGGCATGGTGAAATCGGTCGGGATCGCCGGGGACGGCGCGGTGCACGTCGCGGTCTATCTGACGGTCTCCGGCTGTCCGATGCGCGACACCATCGTCACCCGGGTCCGCGACGCGGTCGGGAAGGTCCCCGGGGTGACCGCCGTCGAGGTCGAGCTCGACGTGATGAGCGACGAGCAGCGCAAGGAGCTCTCCCAGCTGCTGCGCGGCGGTGCCCCCGAGCGGGAGATCCCGTTCGCCAAGCCGGGCACGCTGACCCGCGTCTACGCCGTCGCCTCCGGCAAGGGCGGCGTCGGCAAGTCCTCCGTGACGGTGAACCTGGCGGCCGCGATGGCCGCCGACGGCCTGAAGGTCGCCGTCGTGGACGCCGACATCTACGGCCACAGCGTGCCGCGCATGCTGGGCGTCGAGGGCCGGCCGACCCAGGTCCAGGACATGATCATGCCGCCGCAGGCGAACGGCGTGAAGGTCATCTCGATCGGCATGTTCACCCCGGGCAACGCCCCGGTGGTGTGGCGCGGCCCGATGCTGCACCGCGCGCTCCAGCAGTTCCTGGCCGACGTGTACTGGGGCGACCTGGACGTGCTGCTGCTGGACCTGCCGCCCGGCACCGGCGACATCGCGATCTCGGTGGCCCAGCTGGTCCCCAACGCGGAGATCCTGATCGTCACCACCCCGCAGATGGCCGCCGCCGAGGTGGCCGAGCGGGCCGGCACCATCGCGGTGCAGACCCACCAGAAGATCGTCGGCGTGATCGAGAACATGTCCGGCATGCCGTGCCCGCACTGCGACGAGATGATCGACGTCTTCGGCACCGGCGGCGGCCAGATCGTCGCGGACGCGCTCACCCGCACGGTCGGCGCGACCGTCCCGGTGCTCGGCTCGATCCCGATCGACGTGCGCCTGCGCGAGGGCGGCGACGACGGCCGCCCGGTCGTGCTCGCCGCACCCGACTCCCCGGCCGGCGCCGCCCTGCGCGCGGTGGCCGGCAAGCTCGGCGGCCGCCAGCGCGGCCTGTCCGGGATGTCGCTCGGGCTGACCCCGAAGAACAAGTTCTGACGCGGTGACCGACGAGGGGCCGGGTGGTTTCGACCACCCGGCCCCTCGTGGTTCCCGCCGGTTCTACGGCCGGGTGTACGCGCCGAGGTCCGGGACGGTGGAGAAGCCGATGCCGTACGCGCTGACGCCGCGGCCGTAGGCGCCGAGGAGGACCCCGGGGGCCTCGCCGGCCAGCACCCAGCCGTACTCGGACTCGCGGTAGCGGAAGGGCTGCGGCAAGCCGTTGACGGGCAGGCTGAGGGTGGACCAGCCGGGGCCCGCCAGGTCGTCGGCGAGGTCCCAGGCGAGGCTGCTCTGCTGGTCCAGCCAGTCCTGGCGCAGCATGCGGTCCAGCTGGCCGGGCCAGGTCGCGGCGAGCAGGCCGGAGCCGGCCAGCCAGGCGGCGGAGGAGGCGGAGGTCGCCTCCAGGGTGCCGGTGTTGTCGGCGCTGCGGCGGCTGTCCCGGCGGGCCATGGTGACCACGGCCGCGAACTTGCGCATGTCGCGGGGCTCGTACTGCTTGGCCGGCTCGTCGCCGTGGCCGAGCGAGCCGTAGTCGACGCTGCCGGCGGCGCGGGTGCCGGCGCCGGCCTGCACCAGGTAGCGGCGGCCGGTCCAGCCGTCGTCCAGCCCGTACCAGGGGAAGTCTGCGGACAGGTAGGGCACCAGCGGGTCCACCGGGCCGGCCTGCCCGCCGACCACCGGGCCGCCGGCCGTGGCCGTCGCCCCTCCCGCCTGACTCATCGCGTCCATCCCCGGGCCTCCTCAAACGCACGTTTGCCTGCCGTGGCGCGCTCCCATGGTGGCGTACCTCGGCGTTCCCGGGGGCCGTTCCTGGTCCGCGACGGCGCGGAATGTGACGGACGGCTCAGCGGGAACAATCAGCACAATAGCGGCGCACGTGCCGCCGCCCCGCTCAGCCGGGCGGCCGGGCGGGGCGGCGGCGTGCTTCCGGGGGCCGTTCCGGAGCGGCGATCAGGTGGCGTCGGGGTCGAACGGGGGCCGCTCGCCGGGTGCCAGCGGGGCACCCGCGGCGGCGGGCGCCGGGGCCTCGGACTTCTCGAAGCTGACGCTGCCGGTGCGGCCGTTGACCGGCGCGGCGGGCTTGTCGTCCAGGACGGAGCGGATGTCCAGCGAGTCCTTCATGTCCTTGAGGCCCAGCGGGTCCTCGCCGTCGCCCATGAGCTGCTTGCGGACGAAGGTCTTGGGGTTGAGGTCCTCGAACTCGAAGTCCTTGAACTCCGGGCCGAGCTCGCTGCGGATGTCCTCCTTCGCGTTGTCCGCGAAGGAACGGATCTTCCGGATGAACCCCATGGTGTCCTGGATCAGCTTCGGGAGCTTGTCCGGGCCGAAGATGATGATCGCCATCACGATGAGGGTGAGGACCTCCAGCCCGCCTACGTCGCTGAACACCCTTTGCTCCCTAGCTCGCCGGACGACGGTTCCTACAGGGTAATGGCCACCGGCGAGTCCCTGGTCCACGCTGGGATGAAGCCGTGGTAAAGACCTGCCGGTGGCCGAGCTCCGGGCCCGGACACGAGAGCCCCTCCAGGGCCCGTCCGGGGCCGTCCTAGCGAGTCTGCTGGCGCAGGGCGGCGACGCCGCCCGGGTAGCGCTCCGGGGACGGCGGCGGGGTCGCCTCGCGGGTCGCGGCGACCGGGCGGCCGGGGAAGTCCACCGGGACCTGCGCGGTCATCGGGACGAGGCCGCCGCCTCGGCCGGTGCCGGTGCCGCCGCCGGCCGGGCTGACCGTCGTGCCGTGGCGGTCCTCGCCCTGCGTGCCGAGCCCGCCGACGCCGCCGAGCGTGACCGCGGCGACGGAGAAGGCGCCCGCGGCGGCGAAGACCAGGCGGCGCCCGCGGGCGCCGGAGCGGAGGGCGGCGGCGTTCTGCTGCGGCCGGACGTCGTCCGCCGCGACGGTCTCGGGACGGGCGGAACGCCGGCCCATCAGCGGCCGCAGCACCGCCCCGCGCCCGAAGGCCCGCGGGTCGACCCCGGGCACCGGCGCTCCGGCGCCGAGCGCGCCCGCGCCGAAGGAGGCACCGGCGCCGCGGCCGAAGGAGCCGCCGTCGAGCCGGCTGCCGCCGAGCGTGCCGGTGGCGGCGACGCCGCCGCCCGGCAGGTCGTCGTCGTCATCGTCGCGCCGGGGGCGGGCCGGCCAGTCGCCGTCCCCCGGGCCGTCCTCGGGGAGGGCGCCCACGGCCATCAGCCGGGCCATCAGCGAGGAGGAGGGGCCGGGAGTGCCGGTGCGGGTCAGCAGGTGCTTGACGGCGCGGCCCTCGTCGGCCTCGGCGAGGCACTGCGGACAGGTCGCCAGGTGGGCCTGGACGCGCTCGCGCGAGTCGTGGCCGAGTTCGCCGTCGAGGAAGCCGGAGAGGCGCTCGCCGAGGTGGTGCTCCTCGGCGGCGGGCTCGACCGACCGGACCGGCAGCGCGTACAGCGCCGTGTCGGCGGGCAGCCCCGCCGCGGGCAGCACGGGCTCACCGGGTTCGTCGACACCGCGACGGCCCGGCAGCGCCCAGCCCCGCCGGGTCAGGGACCGACCGGACGGGTCCGGGCGGTCCGAGCCGGACCGGCTGGTTCCGCTCACGACCGCCTCCGTCCGCGCCCACCGGGCGCGACGGCGGCCTCGACCGCGCCGACGCCGACCGGCACCGGCTCCTCCGAGCCGCCGCGGCGCTCACGGCCGGGCGCCGAGCCGGGGGCCCGGTGCTTGAGCGCGGCGCGCAGGTGCGAACGGCCGCGGTGGATGCGGCTGCGGACGGTGCCGAGCTTGACGCCCAGCGTGGCCGCGATCTCCTCGTACGACAGGCCCTCGATGTCGCAGAGCACCACGGCCGCCCGGAACTCCGGGGCCAGGGTGTCCAGGGCCTGCTGCACGTCGGCGTCGAAGTGGGTGTCGCTGAAGTGCTGGGCCGGGCTGGGCTCCCGGGAGGGGAGCCGCTCGGCCGCGTCCTCGCCGAGCGCGTCGAAACGGATGCGCTGGCGGCGGCGGACCATGTCCAGGAACAGGTTGGTGGTGATCCGGTGCAGCCAGCCCTCGAACGTGCCGGGGGTGTAGGTCGACAGCGAACGGAACACCCGGACGAAGACCTCCTGGGTGAGGTCCTCGGCGTCGTGCTGGTTGCCCGTCAGGCGGTAGGCGAGCCGGTAGACGCGGGCGCTGTGCGCCTCGACGATCTCCTCCCACGACGGCGGAGTCCAGGTCTGCGCGTCGGGACCCTCGGTGAAGGTCGCGAGGGCGGGGGCCTCGGTGGTACCGGCGGCCGGCGTTTCGGCGGCGGGCTGGTCCAGGTCGGAGTGCGCAGGCTGGTTCATCACGGGCTTCGGCGTACGGGCTGACGCGGTGCCGCGGGAGTGCCGCCGCACGGGGACGTCGCCCTCGGCCACACCTCCTCGGTCGGCTCTTCTGCCCAGCAGGGCCACCACCATATCCACCTCACCCGTCAAGCCCGGATAAAAGTGCCCGGGAGGTCCGTCGTACCCGGTCCGTCATGACAACGGCCCGCCGCCGTACGCGGTTCCCGGTCGGCCAGTAACCTGTGGCAGGAAATATCGACATCCCTCCGCGCCGGGCCTCCACCCGGGGCTCCGAAAGAGGCAGCCATCAGCGAGTTCGGGCCCGCACGCGCGGCCCTTGCCGACACCTACGTGGGCGAGGACGCGGTGCTGACCTACGCCCGGGCCCAGTCCGCGCGGACCGGCATACGGGCGATCGGACCGAGCGGCGGGGCCTGTCTGCGGCTGCTCGCGGCCGCGCTGGACGCCAAGGCGGTGGCCGAGATCGGCACCGGCACCGGGGTGTCCGGGGTCTACCTGCTGCGCGGGATGCGGCCGGACGGCGTGCTCACCACGGTCGACTCCGAGCCGGTGCGCCAGCAACTGGCCCGCGAGGCGTACCAGGCGGCCGGGTTCGCGGCCAACCGCTCCCGGTTCATACCTGGCCGGGCCCTGGAGGTGCTGCCCCGGCTCGCCGACGGCCAGTACGACCTGGTGTTCTGCGACGGTGACCCGGCCGAGTCGCGCGAGTACCTGCTGGAGTCGCTGCGGCTGCTGCGGCCCGGCGGGATGGTCTGCTTCGAGGGGGTCTTCCAGGAGGGCCGGCTCGCCGAGCCGGAGCTCCAGGACCCGCAGACCGGCGCGGTCCGGGACCTGGTCCGGGACGTCCGGGAGAGCGAGGCCCTGCTGCCGGCGCTGCTGCCGGTCTCGGACGGGCTGCTCTGCGCGGTCAAGCGGTAGGGCCCGCCGCTGCGGGCCCCGCCCGTCACGGGGCCCGCCGCTCCGGGCGGGAAAACGCACGGACCCGGGCCGACATGACGTCGTACCCGGGCCCGGCAGCGCATCTCCAGGAGATGGGGAGCCTTCTGCGGTCAGCCGCAGGCCTTCTTCAGCGCCTCGCCGAGGGCGTCGGCCTCGTCAGGCGTGAGCTCCACCACAAGGCGTCCGCCGCCTTCGAGCGGAACGCGCATGATGATGCCCCGCCCCTCTTTGGTGACTTCGAGCGGGCCGTCACCCGTCCGCGGCTTCATGGCCGCCATGCTCGTTCCCCTTCCTGCAACCGCTCAGCTACGCACCGGCAGTCCGTCCACCGCCGGTATCGAACGCATTGATCGGAAGCCATTATCCCGCATGCCGCGGGCTGATGACCAACATCACTCTCGGTGCAACCTCGGCCGGACCGCCCCCAACCGCCGCAATTCACGTCATAAGCCCCGGCGTGGCGACGGCACGGACGCCCCGGGAAGGTGCGATACCTCACACTCCCCAGGCCACCGTGTGCTCCGGCATCCTGGCACACGACACCGACACCGCGACGATCACCCGGGAGCCCTCACCCATGTCCGATTCCGTGCTGTACGAGCTGGACGGCGGCCTGGCCGTCATCACCGTCAACCGCCCCGAGGCGATGAACGCCCTCGACGTGGCCACCAAGGTCGCGCTGCGCGACACCGTGGTCGCCGCGGCCGAGGACCCGGCGGTCCGGGCGGTGCTGCTGACCGGGGCGGGCGACCGCGCGTTCTGCGTCGGGCAGGACCTGAACGAGCACCTGGCGCTGCTGAAGCGGGCCGAGGAGACCGGCGAGGGCGCGCTGCGCACCGTCGCCGAGCACTACAACCCGCTGACCCGGGCGCTGGCCGGGATGCGCAAGCCCACCGTCGCCGCGGTCGGCGGGGTGGCGGCCGGCGCGGGCGCCTCGCTCGCCTTCGCCTGCGACTTCCGGATCCTCTCCGACCGGGCCGGCTTCAACACCGCCTTCGCCGGGATCGCCCTCACCGCCGACTCCGGCGCGTCCTGGACGCTGCCCCGGCTGGTCGGGCACGCCAGGGCCACCGAGCTGCTGATGCTGCCCCGGACGGTGAAGGCCGCCGAGGCGATGGAGCTGGGCCTGGCCACCAAGGTGGTGCCGGCCGCTGAACTCGCCGGGACGGCCCGGGCCTTCGCCCGCGAGCTGGCCGAGGGACCCACGGTCGCGTACGGCGCCATCAAGGAGTCGCTGGCCTACGGCGCCGCCCACTCGCTGGACGAACTCCTCGACAAGGAGGACGAGTTGCAGACGCTGGCCGGCGAGAGCGAGGACCACCGGATCGCGGTGCGCGCCTTCATCGCCAAGGAGAAGCCGAAGTACGTCGGGCGCTGAGCCCGCTCGCGGCAAGGGCGGCGCCGCGCCCCTCAGCGGGCGCTGTGCCGCCCCCGGGAGGGCGGTTCAGCCCTTCGCCCCGGTGCGGACGTGGCAGTCCGCCAGGTGGTCGTCCACCAGGCCGCAGGCCTGCATCAGGGCGTAGGCGGTGGTCGGGCCGACGAAGCGGAAGCCGGCCTTCTTCAGCGCCTTCGCCAGCTCCGTCGACTCGGGGGTGACGGCCGGCACCTCGCTCAGCCGGCGCGGGGCCGGCCGGTCGCCCGCCGGGGCGAACCCCCAGATCAGCGCGTCCAGGCCGCCCTCCAGGTCGCGGGCGACCCGGGCGTTGGCGACGGCCGCCTCGATCTTGGCCCGGTTGCGGATGATGCCGGTGTCGGCGAGCAGCCGCTCCTTGTCGGCCTCGCCGAACTCGGCGACCTCGGCGATCGCGAAGCCCGCGAACGCGGCCCGGAAGCCCTCGCGGCGGCGCAGGATGGTCAGCCAGGACAGGCCGGACTGGAAGGCCTCCAGGCAGACCCGCTCGAACAGCGCGTCGTCGCCGTGCACCGGCCGGCCCCACTCGGTGTCGTGGTAGACGCGGTAGTCGTCGGTGGAGTCGCCCCAGCCGCAGCGGCGCAGGCCGTCCGCGCCGAGCACCGCGCCGTCGGCCGGACCGGTCACCGGTCGTTCACCGGCTTCGCGTCCTCGGGTGCCGGGGCCGGCTCCCCGGCCCGCACCGGTTCGTCGCCCTGCGCCGGCTCGGCGGCCCGCGTCGGCTCGACGCGGGCGGCGGCCGGCTGGACGACCTTGGCGAACTGCTCCAGGCCGGGCAGCGGTTCGGCCGCCGGGTCGGGCCCGGCGGTCGCCTCGACGGCGCCGCGCAGGTGGGCGGCGGCCTCCAGTTCGGCGATCCGGGCGTCCCGGTAGGCGAGTTCGGCGCCGAGGCGGTCGAGGACGTCGTCCACCTCGTCCATCCGGTAGCCGCGCAGCGCCATCGGCAGCCGCAGGTCGTCCACGTCCGCCTTGCCCAGCGGACGGTCCTGCGGGAGCCGCGCGGAGATGCGGTCCGGTACCGCCTCCGGCATCGAGCCGCCCCCGCCGAGCGCCACCAGGGCGGCGCCGCCGACCACCACGGCCATGGCGACCACGATCACCCAGAACACGAGCTATCCTCCCGAACTCCCGGCCGGCCTTCTGTCGAGGTGCCAGGGAACCAGACTGATCATGACAGCATGGTCCCTAGTGAGGCCGGGGGCCATCATCGCACCCGCAGGAGCTCTGGAGGAGACATCGGTGGCACTGCGCCTGGGACCGCGGGAATTCGGTGACGACGAACTGGTGATCATGGCGATCGTCAACCGGACTCCGGACTCGTTCTTCGACAAGGGCGCGACCTTCGCCGACGAGGCCGCGTTCGCCGCCGCCGACCGGGCGGTGGCCGAGGGTGCGGCGATCCTGGACATCGGCGGGGTGAAGGCCGGCCCGGGCGACGAGGTCACGGTCGAGGAGGAGCTGCGGCGCACCGTGCCCTTCGTCGCCGAGCTGCGCAAGCGCAACCCCGGGGCCGTGATCAGCGTGGACACCTGGCGGCACGAGGTCGGCGAGGCCGTCTGCGAGGTGGGCGCGGACCTGCTGAACGACGCCTGGGGCGGGGTCGACCCGAAGCTCGCCGAGGTGGCCGCCCGCCACGACGTCGGGCTGGTCTGCACCCACGCCGGCGGGGCCGAGCCGCGCACGCGCCCGCACCGGGCCGGGTACGAGGACGTGATGGCGGACATCCTGCGGGTGACCGTGGGCCTGGCCGAGCGCGCGGTGGAGCTGGGCGTGCGGCGGGACGCGGTGGTCATCGACCCCGGGCACGACTTCGGCAAGAACACCCGGCACTCGCTGGAGGCCACCCGCCGGCTGCCGGAGATGACCGCGACCGGCTTCCCGGTGCTGGTCTCGCTCTCCAACAAGGACTTCGTCGGCGAGACCCTGGACCTGCCGGTGAACGAGCGGCTGCTCGGCACCCTGGCGACCACGGCCGTCTCGGCCTGGCTGGGCGCGCGGATCTACCGGGTGCACCAGGTCGCGGAGACCCGCCAGGTGCTGGACATGGTCGCCTCGATCCGGGGCACCCGCCCCCCGGCGGTCGCCCGCCGGGGGCTGGCCTGAGCCTGAGCCGGGGCCCGGGCCTGGGGCCTGGCGGGCCTAGATCTCTTCGGCGGGCCGGCGGGCGTCGGCGAGGATCTTCAGGACCTCGTCGACCTCGTCGGTGATGTGGAACAGCTCCAGGTCGTGCGGGGCCGCCTTGCCCTGCGCGACCAGGGTGTTCTTCAGCCACTCGTAGAGGCCGCCCCAGTACGCGCTGCCGTAGAGGATCACCGGGAAGCGGGTGACCTTCTTCGTCTGCACCAGGGTGAGCGCCTCGAACAGCTCGTCCAGCGTGCCGAGGCCGCCGGGCAGCACCACGAAGCCCTGCGCGTACTTCACGAACATCGTCTTGCGGACGAAGAAGTAGCGGAAGTTCAGCCCGAGGTCGACGAACTCGTTGAGGCCCTGCTCGAAGGGCAGCTCGATGCCGAGCCCGACGCTGAGGCCGCCGGCCTCGGAGGCGCCGCGGTTGGCGGCTTCCATCGCGCCCGGTCCGCCGCCGGTGATCACCGCGTAGCCGGCCTCGGCGAGGGCCCGGCCGATGGCGATGCCGGCCTCGTACTCGGGCGAGTCGGCCGGGGTCCGGGCGGAGCCGAAGACGCTGATCGCGGGCGGGAGTTCGGCGAGGGCGCCGAAGCCCTCGACGAACTCGGAGGTGATCCGCAGCACCCGCCACGGGTCGGTGTGCAGCCAGTCGGTGGGACCGGTGGTGTCCAGCAGGCGCTGGTCCGTGGTGCTCGTGCCGACCTGGTCCCGGCGCACCAGCACCGGGCCCTTCTGCTTCTCGGGCCAGGCCTTCTTCTTCCGCGGCACGCCGACCTGCTCGGGGCCGTGTCCGTAGTGCTTCTCGTCTCCTGTGCCTGTCATGACGAAACCCTACGCCCGCCCTCCCCCGTTTTCAGGCAACGGGGGAAGGTCGGTTGGGCAACCGGAAGGTGGCGTTCGACCGTTGATCGGATCAGCATCCGATCGTTGACGGACCGACGGCCGACCGACAACCGACCACCGGCCGATCAGCGGCGGACCAGCAGCGGAACGGCCCGTACGCCGGCCGGCGGCTCAGTCGGTCAGCCAGCCGCGCAGCCGCTCCTCGGTCTCGGCGATGGCGCTCAGCGAGCAGTGCTCCTCCCGCTTGTGCGCGAGGTTCGGGTCGCCGGGGCCGTAGTTGACCGCCGGGACGCCCAGCGCGCTGAACCGGGCGACGTCCGTCCAGCCGAACTTGGCCCGGGCCTGGCCGCCGGTGGCCGCCAGGAAGGCCTGCGCGGCCGGCTGGGCGAGGCCGGGCAGGGCGCCCGGGGCGAAGTCCGTCACGGTCAGCTCGAAGCCGTCGAAGACCTCGCGCACGTGCTTCTCCGCCTCCGCCTCGCTGCGGTCCGGCGCGTAGCGGAAGTTGACCGTGACGACGCACTCGTCCGGGATCACGTTGCCGGCCACGCCGCCGTCGATCCGGACCGCGTTCAGGCCCTCGCGGTACTCCAGGCCGTCGATCTCCACCCGGCGCGGCTCGTACGCCGCGAGCCTGGTCAGCACCTCGGCGGCGTGGTGGATGGCGTTGTCGCCGAGCCAGCCGCGGGCCGAGTGGGCGCGCACGCCGGAGAGCCGGACCTGCGCCCGCAGGGTGCCCTGGCAGCCGCCCTCGACCATGCCGCCGCTCGGCTCCATGAGCACCGCGAAGTCGGCGGCCAGCCACTGCGGACGGTCCCTGGCGAGGTGGCCGAGGCCGTTGCGGTGGGCCTCCACCTCCTCGCAGTCGTAGAACACGAAGGTGAGGTCGCGGTTGGGCTCGGCGAGCGTGGCGGCCAGCCGCAGCTGGACGGCCACGCCGGACTTCATGTCCGAGGTGCCGCAGCCGTAGAGCAGGTCGCCGTCGACGTACGAGGGCAGGTTGTCGGCGATCGGCACGGTGTCCAGGTGGCCGGCCAGCAGGACGCGCTCGGCGCGGCCCAGGGTCGTGCGGGCGACCACGTTGTTGCCGTACCGGTCCACGGTGAGGTGCGGGTAGCCGCGCAGGGCGGCCTCCACCGCGTCGGCGAGCGCCTGCTCGTCGCCGCTCACCGACGGGAAGTCGACGAGCCGGGCGGTCAGCGCCCCGCCGTCGAGAGTGAGGTCCAGGGGCGTCGGGTTCGGGCTGCTCATGCGGTCAGCCTAGTCCGCCCGCCGCACACCCCGCGTGGTCGTCCTGTGACACGGATGAGACCCCGGTCCGGCAACCGGGGGGCGCCGCACATCCGTCCGAGTGGGTACGGTGTCGGATCAAGGTGCAGGCGCGAGAGGGGCGACGGTGGCCAGGAGAAGGAGCAGCGGGGAGACGGGCGACGAGGAGGCTCCCGTCCGCCGCCGGGGTCCGGTGCGCGCGCTGCTGATGGTGATCGTCGGACTGCTCGGCCTCGCGCTGGTCGCGGGCCTGGCCGTGGTGGGCATCTGGTGGTTCGGCTTCAAGCCGGGCGAGTCCGAGGGCTGCACGGTGAAGACCGCGGCGGGCACCGGCACCCTGGAGCTGCCGCAGGCCGCCAACGCCGCGACGATCGCCGCGGTGGCGCGTTCGCGCGGGCTGCCGGACCGGGCGACCGCGATCTCGCTGGCGACCGCCATGCAGGAGTCCAAGCTGCGCAACCTGGCGGGCGGCGACCGGGACTCGATCGGCCTCTTCCAGCAGCGGCCCTCGATGGGCTGGGGCACCCCGGAGCAGATCGCGGACCCGGTGTACGCGACCAACAAGTTCCTGGACGGCCTGGTGAAGGTCCCCGGCTACACCCGGCTGCCGCTGACCGACGCCGCGCAGGCGGTGCAGAAGAGCGGGTACCCGCAGGCCTACGCCAAGCACGAGACCAAGGCGACCCTGCTCACCTCGGCGCTGTCCGGCCGGGAGCCGGGCTCCTTCTCCTGCATCGTGCACGACTACGCGAAGCCGGACCCGGGGGACTCCGCCTCCCCCACCGCGGGCGCCTCCGCCACCCCGGCCGCGACTCCGGACCGGGCGCAGGTGCTGTCCGACCGGGTGCGCCGGGAGTTCGGGCGCACCGTCACCCCGGCCACCGGCTACGCCTCGACCATCAAGGGCGCGGAGAACGCCGTCTCGCTGACCCCGGACCCGGCCACCGCCGCGCTGACCTCCTCGGCGGACGCCGGGGCCGACGGCGGGGTGAGCGCCGAGCGGGCGAGCGGCTGGGAGGTGGCCCACTGGGCGGTCGCCCAGGCCCAGCAGCTGGGCATCGCGACGGTCGCCTACGACGGGAAGATCTGGCGCAAGGCCAAGTCGGGCGACGGCTGGCAGACGCAGACCTCGGGGACCTCGACCAAGCTCGTCCAGGTCACGCTGGCCGCTCCCGACAAGAGTTGACGCACGGACGTTCGGGTTGCCGCCGGACGGGTGATTCCGGTCAACCCCGGTGGACCGGCCGCCCGTTCCGGCACCCCCGGACAGCCCCGGCCGGCCCCGGCCGGAGAACCGTCACTTCCCTTGGCCGGGAACGGCCCGGCGGTGCCCGGGCGGGCCCGGCGGGGGCCGGGTGCCGTGATCGTACGATCCGATGGTCGGTCAGGCACTTTCCTTGCACCGGCCGAAACCTTCTGGCTTCTCAAGCGGTAACAACGTCGTCCGCCCGGTCGTCCACGCCCGGTCCCAGGGGGCGGACGGGACGGACCCAGACCCCTTCGAGGAGCCCCATGTCTCACCCCCTCACGCGCCGGATCGCCCAGGCCGCGCTCATCGTGGCCGCCGGAGCGACCCCGCTGGTCGCAGCCGGCTCCGCGTCGGCCCTGGGCGGGGACGCCCTGCTGCCCAAGAGCGACCTCGCCGCGCCGCTGGGCCAGCTGACCAACACCGACACCGGTTCCACCCTCCAGCACACCACCCACCAGCTCGGGCAGGCCGCCGGCACCACCGGCGCGGCCACCGTCGCCGCGGGCGTACCGGCCTCGGCCGACGCCGCCGGCAACATCGTCGCCCAGCAGCTCCCCGAGGCGAACGAGAAGGCCAGCTCGCTGACCGCACCGGTCGACCAGACCGCCGCCACCACCGGCCAGCTCTCCGCGGTCACCCCCAAGGTCGCCTCGGGCCTGGCCGGCAAGCTCGGCGAGACCGTCACCGGCAAGGGCACGGGCACCCGCAGCGCCGACGCCGCCGCCAGCCCGGTCGGCGGGCTCGCCCAGGCGGGCTCCGTCGCCAAGGGCCTGCCCGGCGCCGACAAGCTCTCCGGCGCCGTCCCCGGCACCAGCGCCGTCACCGACGCGCTGCCGCTGGGCTCGGTGGAGCGCGCGCTGCCGCTCGGCTCGGTCACCCGCACCCTGCCGGGCGGCCTGCCCGGCGCCGACGTCCTCGGCCTGGCCGAGCACGGCTCGGCCAACCGCCTCGGCGGCGCCGACCTCGGCCCGAACAACCCGCTGTCCGGCCTCACCGGCGCGCTCGGCCCGATCGGCGGGCTGCTGGGCGGCGTGAACGGCGGCAGCATCAGCGGCCTGCCGCTGTAGTCCGCCTGCCGTACGGGGCCGCGTGATCGCGCGGCCCCGCGCGGTCGCCGCGCGCTCCGGCGCGAAGCCGCACGGCGAAGGGGCCGGTGTTCCTTCTCGGAACACCGGCCCCTTCGGCCTGCTCGCGGTCGGCGCCGAGAGCGGCGCCGCGGTCAGCTCGCCGCGGTCAGCCGCTCCACGGCCGCCGCGACCCGCTCGTCCGTCGCGGTGAACGCGACCCGGACGAAGCGCTCGCCGGCCGGCCCGTAGAAGTCGCCGGGCGCCACCAGGATGCCCAGCCGCGACAGTTCGGCCACCGTCTCCCAGCACGGGCGGTCCTGGGTCGCCCACAGGTAGAGGCTCGCCTCCGAGTGCTCGATCCGGAAGCCGTACGCCTCCAGCGCCGCCCGCAGCGCCGAGCGCCGGGCCGCGTACCGCTCCCGCTGCTCGGCCACGTGCGCGTCGTCCGCGAGCGCGGCGACGGTCGCCGCCTGGACGGGCGCGGGCACGATCATGCCGCCGTGCTTGCGCACCTCCAGCAGCTCCCGGACCACCACCGGGTCGCCGGCCACGAAGGAGGCGCGGTAGCCGGCCAGGTTGGAGCGCTTGGAGAGCGAGTGGACGGCCAGCAGGCCCTCGTGGTCGGCCCCGCACACCTCCGGGTGCAGGACGGAGACCGGGTCGGCCTCCCAGCCCAGCTCCAGGTAGCACTCGTCGCTGACCAGCAGCGCCCGGTGCTCCCGCGCCCAGGCGACGGCCCGGCGCAGCTCGTCCGCGTCCAGCACCCGGCCGGTCGGGTTGGACGGCGAGTTCACCCAGATCAGGCGCACCCGGGAGCCGTCCAGCTCGTCCACCGAGTCGTACTCGACCGGCTCCGCGCCGCACAGGCGCGCGCCCACCTCGTACGTCGGGTAGGCCAGGCGCGGGTAGGCGACCTGGTCGCCGGGGCCGAGGCCGAGCTGGGTCGGCAGCCAGGCCACCAGCTCCTTGGAGCCGACGGTCGGCAGGACGGCCTGCGGGCCGATCCCGGCGCCGACCCGGCGGTGCAGCCAGCCGGCGATCGCCTCGCGCAGCTCCAGCGGGCCCCAGACGGTCGGGTAGCCGGGGGTGTCGGTGTGCGCGGCCAGCGCCTTCTGGATCACCTCGGGGACCGGGTCCACTGGGGTGCCGACGGAGAAGTCGCAGAGGCCGCCCGGGTGGGCGAGGGCGGTCTTCTTGTACGGCTCCAGCTTGTCCCAGGGGAAGGCCGGCAGGAGGTCGGAAACGCGGCGCGCCGCCCCCGGGTGGCCCGGGAACGGCGCGCGCGTGCTGTCGTTGCTCACAGCTTCGATGCCACCGATCGTCAGTGGTCGGCGTTCTGCGGCGGCAGAGCGGCGATGAACGGGTGGTCACGCTCGATCAGGCCCAGCTTCGAGGCGCCGCCGGGCGAGCCCAGGTCGTCGAAGAACTCGACGTTCGCCTTGTAGTAGTCCTTCCACTCCTCGGGAGTGTCGTCCTCGTAGAAGATCGCCTCGACCGGGCAGACCGGCTCGCACGCGCCACAGTCGACACACTCATCCGGGTGGATGTAGAGCGATCGCTCGCCCTCGTAGATGCAGTCAACCGGGCACTCTTCGATGCACGCCTTGTCCTTCACGTCGACACAAGGCTGCGCGATGACGTAAGTCACGCTGTCGTTCCTCCTCGGAAGGGCCGTGGCGGCCCGTTCTGTTCTGCTCGCGTGCGCGGTGAGCGCGGCGTCGTCGATGCCCGCCCCTAGTATCGCGGGTCGGAGACCGCAAATGCACAGGAGGTGGCCAGATGACGGCAGGCAACCCGGTCAGCGACCGTCCGGAGGTCCGGATAGATCGCTCTGACGTGGGACGACGTGTGTCCGTCCGGCGCCTCTGCGAGTTCGTGGACGACCGGCCGGTGTTCCGGGATTCGATCGGCGTGCTCACATCGTGGGACGATCATGGGTTGACGGTCGAGCCCCGGTCCGGGGATCCGGTCGTCCTGCCGGAGGAGTTGCTGGTCGCGGGCAAGGTCGTGCCGCCGTTTCCCGTCCGGCGCGCTCAGCTGCCGGTCGTGACGCCGGTCGGACTCCAGCGGATCGCCGGGCGCGGCTGGCCCGCCGTGGAGCAGGAGCGGCTCGGCGAGTGGACGCTGCGCGCCTCGGCCGGGTTCACCCGGCGGGCCAACTCCGTCCAGGCGCTCGGGGACCCCGGCCGGCCGCTGCCGGAGGCGCTGGAGACCGTCCGCGCCTGGTACGCGCGGCGCGGGCTGCCCGGGTACGTCGAGGTGATCACCCCGGGCTCGTCGGACCCGCTGCGCGCGGAACTCGACCGGTTCGGCCCCGGGTACGCGCCCACGCTCGTCCGCACCGCCCCGCTGACCGGGCTCGCCCGGGCCGGCGCCGGGCACGACCGGGTGCGGCTGGCCAGGACCGCCGACCCGGCCTGGCTGTCGCTGTACCGGCCGACCGGCGGGGACCCGGCCGTCGAGGAGGCCGCCCGGCAGGTGCTGCACGGCGGGCCGTCGGTCTGGTTCGCCACCGCGCCGGGCGCGCCCGGGCAGCCGCCACTGGCCATCGGACGCTGCGTCATCGACGGGCCCTGGGCCTGCTTCGGCGCGATCGAGGTGCAGCCGTACGCCCGCCGGGCCGGGCTGGCGACGGCGCTGATGTCGGTGCTCGCCTCGCGCGCGGCCGAGGAGGGGGCGAGCGGCGGGTACCTGCAGGTGGAGGCGGACAACCCGGGGGCGATCGCGCTCTATGACGGACTCGGCTTCACGACCAGTCACACTTACCACTACGCCCTGCTTCCCCAGGGGTAGCGGTCGGGCCGTTCGCCGGCACGGCCACTCCGTCCGCCCGTCCCGCTCACCCGCCCGTCCGCCGCCCGCCTCCCCGGCCGCCCCGTCCCCCGTCGCCTTGTCCGTCCGCCGTACGAAAGCCGTCGCCGTCACCGTGACCGAGCAGAGCAGAGACCGCTTCCGGAACGCCGCCCGCGCCGAGCAGCCCGACCCGGTGCTGCTCTGCCTGCTCGCCGCCGCCGAACACGGCCCGGCGCTCGACCCTGGCGATCCCGGTGAACCACCGGGCGTGGACGCCCTGCTCGCCGCCTGCGAGGCCGCGCTGGAGCGGCACGCCGCCGCCGTCCGGCAGGCCGTCGCCGAGCGCGCGCCCGCCGGGCCGGAGGAGACCGCCGCCCTGCTCGCGGCCGTCCTCGGCGGCCGGGAGCGCTTCCACGGGCGGCAGTCGGACTACCGGCGGCTGGAGTCCTCGCTGCTGCCCGAGGTGCTGCGGCGGCGGCGGGGACTGCCGATCATGCTCTCGCTGGTGTGGACGGCCGTCGGGCAGCGGGCCGGGCTCACCGTCCACGGCATCGCCCTGCCCGGCCACTTCATCGTCGCCGTCGGCGGGCCGGCCGGCGGCCGGGACTACGTCCTCGCCGACCCGTTCCACGGCGGGCGGCTGCTCGACCCGGAGGACGTCCAGGGCCTGGTCGCCGCCGCCGGGCACGAGTTCACCCCCGCCATGCTCACCCCGGCCCAGCCGATGGACATCGTGCTGCGCGTCCTCGGCAACATCCGCGCCTGGGCCGCCGACCGCCCCGAGCACGCCCGCACCCAGCTCTGGGCCACCGAACTCGCCCTGCTGCTGCCCCGGCACCCGGCCCAGCTCCGGCTGGAACGCGCCGAACTCCTCGTCCGCACCGGCGACTTCCTCGGCGGCTCGGCGGAGATGGACGCCTACGCGCAGATCCTGGACGCCTTCGACCCGGACGGCGCCGCCAAGGTCCGGCAGGAGGCGCGGGCCGCCCGGCACCGGCTCAACTGAGAGCCGGCGCGGTACGGCCGGTGCGGTACGGCCGGTGCCGGTGCGCGGCAGCCGGCTCGGTCAGAGCCAGCCCTTCTCGCGGGCGATCCGGACCGCCTCGGCGCGGTTGCGGGCCTCGGTCTTCTGGATCGCCATCGACAGGTAGTTGCGGACCGTCCCCTCCGACAGGTGCAGCCGCCTGGCGATGTCCGCGTTCACCGAGCCGTCCGCGGCCGCGCCCAGGACGTCCCGCTCGCGCGCGGTCAGCGGGTTGGCGCCCTCCGCCAGCGCGGCCGCCGCCAGCGCCGGGTCGATCACCCGCTCCCCGCGCAGCACCCGGCGGATCGCCTCGGCCAGTTCGGACGCCGGCGCGTCCTTCACCAGGAACGCGTCCGCGCCCGACTCCATCGCCCGGCGCAGGTAGCCGGGGCGGCCGAAGGTCGTCGCGATCACCACCCGCGTGCCCGGCGCGCTCCGGCGCAGCTCCGCGGCCGCCTCGATGCCCGTCATGCCCGGCATCTCGATGTCCAGCACGGCGACCTGGACGTCGTTCGCCAGCGCCGCCGCCACCACCTCGTCCCCGCGGCCGACCTGTGCGACGACGTCGATGTCCCCCTCCAGCCCGAGCAGCGCGGCCAGCGCCTCCCGGACCATCCCCTGGTCCTCGGCGAGCAGCACGCGGATCGAGGCCCCGTTGTCCGTGTCGTTCACGGCCGTGTCGTTCATGGCCACGACCTTAGGACCTCGGGAGGACCCCGGGCTTGCGTCTCCGGTAAGGGGAGACTCCAGAGTGATGCCCATGGACGGCAGCGACACGCTCTACTCGATCGGCGACCTGGCCCGGCGCACCGGACTCACCGTCAAGACGATCCGGTTCTACGCCGACACCGGCCTCGTCCCGCCCACCGGACGCAGTGCCGCCGGCTACCGGCAGTACGACCTGCACGCGCTCGCCCGGCTGGACCTCGTCCGCACCCTGCGCGACCTCGGGCTCGACCTGCCCGCGATCCGCCGGGTGCTGGAGCGCGAGGCCCCGCTGCACGAGGTCGCCGCGGCGCACGCCGAAGCCCTGGAGGTGCAGATCCGCACCCTGCGGCTGCGCCGGGCCGTGCTGCTCGCCGTCGCCCAACGCGGTTCCACACCGGAGGAGATGAGACTCATGCACAAGCTCGCCAAGCTCTCGGACGCCGAACGCCGGCGCCTCGTCCACGACTTCATCGACGAGGCCTTCGGCGGGCTGGACGCCAACCCGGAGTTCGTCGCCATGATGCGCGCCGCCATGCCCGAACTTCCCGACGAGCCGCGGGTGGAGCAGGTCGACGCCTGGGTCGAGCTGGGTGAACTCGTCCAGGACCCGGACTTCCGCGCGGCCGTACGGAAGATGGCCAAGCAGCAGGCCCGCGACCGGGAGGACGGGGACCGCAGCGGCCTGCACCACGCGCTCACCGACACCGTGGCGTCCACGGTCCGCGCGGCCCTGGCGGACGGCGTCGCCCCGGACTCGCCCGCCGCCGGCCCCGTCCTCGACCGGCTCACCGCCGCGTACGCCGAGACCTTCGGCCGCCCCGACGACACCGCCCTGCGCCGGTGGCTCCTGGCCCGCCTGGAGACCGCCGAGGACCCGCGCGCCACGCGCTACTGGCAGTTGCTGGCGACCGTCAACGGCTGGCCCGTCCCGGAGAGCCTCACCGAGGTATTCCGGTGGTTCACGGGCGCGCTGCGCGCCAGACTGGCGTGATGCCCGTCCTGGAACCGCTGCGCCCCGACCACGCCGACGCCGTACTGGCCTTCGAGCGCGCCAACCGCGCGTACTTCGCCCGCAGCATCCCGGACCGCGGCGACGCGTACTTCGCCGGGTTCGCGGACCGCCACGCCGCGCTCCTCGCCGAACAGGCGGCGGGCACCTGCCGGTTCCACGTGGTGCTCGACGCGGCCGGAGCCGTCACGGCCCGGGTCAACCTGGTCGACCTCGCCGACGGCAGCGCCGAACTCGGCTACCGCATCGCCGAATCCGCGGCCGGCCGCGGCCTCGCCACCGCCGCCGTCGCCGAGGCCTGTCGGCTGGCCGCCGCGTCGTACGGCCTCACCGCCCTCACCGCCGTCACCACTGTCGACAACCCGGCCTCCCAGGCCGTCCTCACCCGCAACGGCTTCCGGTCCACCCACGGGTTCCGGCTCGCCGAACGCCCCGCGCTCGCGTACCGCCGCCTGCTGTAGGAGGCCCGGCGGCACGCCGCCGACCGGGGGAGGCGGCCAGGGGAGGTGGTCAGGACAGGTGGCGGCGGGCGGCTTCGACGCTGTCGGCGCCGCTGGTGTTGAAGGCGATGGCTGCCTGGGGCGCGTGGCGGCGGACGAGGTTGACGACGTGCTCGAAGAACAGGAGGGCCGGTTCGGGCTTGCGGATGCCGCCGCCGATGACGACGACGTCCCACCCGCGCCCGTCGAGCGCGGCGACGATCGCGGGCCCGGCGGTGTCGTCGGGGGCGACCAGGGTCATGGCCGCGTCGATGCCGTGCTCGGCGAAGCGGGCGAGCCCGGTGTCGAGGACGGCCCGCAGGGCGTCGCCGTCCAGGCCCGGGACGGCGTGCGGGTCGAAGCCGATGACGAGTACGGAAGGCATGCCCGGGAGGACGGTCAGTCCACCCGGCCCGGTTCCCCGCGCAGGTGGCGGGCGGCTTCGTCGAGGGTGAGCTTGGGGTCGGTCCAGGAGCAGACCTCCAGCCAGGCGAGCCGGCCGTCCTCGGCGAAGAGCAGCACTTCGCCGTCGTAGCCGAGGGCGGACTCCGCCACGATCTCCGCCCGGCCGGTGCTGCCGGGGCCGGTGAAGTGGGCGGTGCAGCCGCAGGTGCAGCGGGAGGCGATGCGCAGGTCCGCGAGTTGGGGGCGCAGCGGGTGGCCTTCGGGGAGGAGGGCGTCGAGGGCGTGGGTGACGTCGGGCGGCAGGTGGCTCATCGGCGGCGCAATCGGCTGGTGAGGGCGGACAGTTCTTCGATGCGGAGGAGGTGGGCGAGGAGCAGGTAGCCGCCGGCGAGCGCGGCGGCGGCGGGTACCGGGCCGTAGCGGGCGGTGTACCAGGCGGCGGCGGTGGCGGGCAGGGCGGCGAGGAGCGGTTTCCCGTGGGCGGCCGGCAGCCGCAGCGGGCCGAGGCGCCGTCGCAGCAGCAGGGCGGCGGCCAGGCAGGTGAGCAGGAAGGAGGCGCCGTAGCAGCCGGCCATCCCGGTGACGGCCCAGCGCAGCGGCAGCAACTGGTGGCAGAGCAGGGCGCCGAGCGCGGTGGCGGTGACGGGCAGCAGGTTGAGCAGGAACGGCGTCCGGCTGTCGCCGAGCGCGTAGAAGGCGCGGGTCAGCGCGTACGCGGCGGAGTACAGGACGAGGCCGGGCGCGAAGGCGGTCAGCATGCCGGCGATGGCCCGGATGTCGGCGGCGCCGGTGCGGCCGTGGCCGAAAGCGAGGGCGCACAGCTGGGGTGCGAGGACGGCGAGGGCGCAGGCCGCCGGGACGGTGACCGCCGCGATCGTGCGGACCGTACGGGTGAGGATCGCGCGGACGGCGCGCGGGCTGTCGGCGGCGCTCAGGGCGGGGACCGCCGCTGTCACCACGGACACCGTGACCACCCCGTGCGGCACGATCCACAGCAGGTAGGCGCTGCTGTAGGCCGTGTACCCGACGCCGGGGAGCCCGGCGGCGGCGGCCCGTGCGCCGTCGAGCGTGGAGAGCCTGGTCACCACCCAGTAGCTCAGCTGGTCGCCGAGCACCAGCAGCACGGTCCACCCGGCGGCCCGCAGGGGCTCGCCGAGCCCGGCCCGCCGCCAGTCCCAGCGCGGTCTCAGCCGTACCCCGGCGGCCCGCAGGCAGGGCAGCAGCACCAGGCTCTGCGCGACCACGCCCGCCGTCGTACCGGCGCCGAGGACCGCCAGGTCGGCGGTGGAGAAGGAGCGTTGTCCGACGTAGGCCCCGAAGACGCCGATCACGACCAGGTTGTTGAGCACCGGCGCCCACGCCATCGGCGCGAACCGCCCGCGTGCGTTGAGGAGTTGGCCGAGCACGGTGAAGAGGCCGTAGCAGAGCACCTGGGGCAGGCACAGGTACGCCAGCAGCACGGTGCGGTCCGAGTCCGCGCCCCCGTACGAGGTGTACGCCCGGACGACGAGCGGCGCGGCCGGCACGACCACCGCCGTCAGCACCAGCAGGGCGGCCACCAGGACGGTGACCAGCCGGTCGACGTGGGCGGCCCCGCCGTCCGCGGACTCCTTCGCGGCACGCACCAGGTGGGGCACCAGCGCGGTGTTCAGCGCGCCGCCGATCAGCAGCACGAACAGGATGTTGGGCACGGTGTTCGCCACGTTGTACCCGTCGGCGAGCACCCCCGAGCCGAGGACGGCCACCAGCAGCGCCGAGCGGACGAAACCGGTCGCCCGGGAGACCACCGTTCCCGCCGCCATCACCAGGCTGGGCGGGAGGGTGCGCCGCGGCCTGCGGTGCCGGGCCGACGGCCCGGACGGCGACCCCGAAGCCGGCCCCGAAGCCGGCCCGGACGGCGGCACCGACGGCACGCGCCGCGGCCCCGACGGCACGGCCCGGACGGCCTCCTGGAGAACGGTCATCCGCCAGCCCCTCTCGCTCCGGGCGCCGACCCGGACGGGTCGGCGAAACCGGCGAGAGCATGCGTCAAGTCCCCTGAAGCGGGGCTGAGAAGGCTGAAGAGCGCTTAAGGAACGGATCCGGCCCCGGTGGCATCCTGATCCGCATGGAAATTCTGGTGGTGGAGGATGATGCCCAGGTCGCCGCGGCCGTGCGGCGCGGCCTGGAGGCCGAGGGCTACACCGTCGACCTCGCCCCGGACGGCATCACCGGCCTGCGGCTGGCCCGGCGGCACGCCTACCGGGCGATCGTGCTCGACATCATGCTGCCCGGCCTGAACGGCTACAAGGTGTGCGAGGCGCTGCGCACCGAGGACGTGGCGACCCCGATCCTGATGCTGACCGCGAAGGACGGCGAGTACGACGAGGCCGAGGGCCTGGACACCGGTGCCGACGACTACCTGACCAAGCCGTTCTCCTACCTGGTCTTCCTGGCCCGCCTGCGCGCCCTGCTCCGCCGCAGCCAGGCCCCCGGCCCGCTGCTGCGGGTGGGCGACCTGTGGCTGGACCCGGCGGGCCGCCGCTGCGGCCGGGGCAGCGCCGAGATCACCCTCACCGAGCGCGAGTTCGGCGTCCTGCGCTGCCTGGCCGAGCACCCCGGCGAGGTGCTGTCCAAGCGCCGGATCGTCGACGAGGTGTGGGACATCGCCTTCGACGGCGAGGAGTCGATCGTCGAGGTGTACATCAGCATGCTGCGCCGCAAGGTGGACACCCCCTTCGGCGTCCGCTCGATCACCACCGTGCGCGGTGCCGGCTACCGACTGGAGGCCTGACCGTGATCGGCCGTCTGTCCACCCGTCTGCGCACCTCGCTGGCGGCCGGCCTGGCAGCGCTGCTGCTGCTCGGCGCCGGCGCCTGGTGGCTGCGCGGCCACCTGTACGACGCCCAGGTCGACTCCGCCGCCACGGAGGCGAAAGCCCAGGCCCGGGAGATCGGCAGCAGCTACAAGTACGGCCGGCCGCTGCCGGAGAAGGGGCAGCTGCCGTACGTGGTGCTGGACGGCGACGGGCAGGTGCTGATCATGGGCGGCCCGCTGACCACCCAGCACCTGGCCGGTCCGCGTCCGGTCGCGGTGCCGCGCCTGGCGCCGGACGACTGGCAGTCGGTCCAGCGGATCACCCTGGCCCCCGGGGGCGCGGGCGCCGCCAACCGCTACTCGGGGCGGGCCTTCACCGCGATGGGCAGCTGGAGCCCGCTGCTGCAGAAGGACGGCTTCCAGGTGAAGCCCTCGGCCGGCCCGTTCACGGTGTACGTGCTGGCCACCCCGTTCGCGGCCGAGTCCTCGCTGCACACCATCGACCCGGTGCTCCGGGTCGGTGTGCCCGCCGCCGCCCTGCTGGTCGCACTGATGGCCTGGGCGGCGACCAGCCGGGCGCTGCGCCCGGTGGACGCGATCCGCGCCGAACTGGCCGAGATCGGCGAGCACCGGCTGGACCGCCGGGTCCCGGTGCCGCGCTCCGGCGACGAGATCGCCCGGATGGCCCGGACCACCAACGCCACGCTGGACCGGCTGGAGCGCTCCGTCACCCTGCAGCAGCGCTTCGTCGCGGACGCCTCGCACGAGCTGCGCAGCCCGATCGCGGCGCTGCGCACCAATCTGGAGGTCTCGCTGGCCCACCCCGAGCGCACCGACTGGCCGGCCGCCACCCAGGAGGCGCTCACCTCCGTGGAGCGCCTCCAGCAGCTCACCGAGGACCTGCTGTTCCTGGCCCGGGGCACGCACCCGGCGACGGCCGGCCGGCTCACCACCGTCGACCTGTCCGCCGTGCTGCGCGAACTCGCCGACCAGTACCGCCCGGTCCTCGGCGCCCGGCCCGCCCTGCGGGTGGACGCGCCCGAGGCCGTGCCGGTGCACGGCAGCCGGATCCGGCTGCACCGGCTGGTGCGCAACCTGCTGGACAACGCGCGGCGGCACGCGGTCGACGAGGTGGTGCTGTCCGCGCGGCGGACCGCGCGGGGGTGCGTCCTGGAGGTCCGGGACGACGGCCCGGGCGTGCCGCCGGAGGACCGCGAGCGGATCTTCGAGCCGTTCACCCGGCTGGACGAGGCCCGCAGCCGGGACGCCGGGGGAAGCGGCCTGGGCCTGGCCATCGCGGCGGACATCACCGCCCGGCACGGCGGCACGCTGCGGGTCGCCCACGCCCCGCTCGGCGCCCGCTTCGTGCTGGAGCTGCCGTCCGCGTAGCCCGCCCGCGTAGCCCGTCAGCGCCCGCCCGCGCCCGCGCCGCTAGCGGACCGTCGAGGACTCCGGCCCGACGGACACCGTCCGCAGCGGCACCGAGGCCCGCACCCGGAAACCCCTCCCCCGCTCCCCCGCCCCGGTCTCCAGCCGCCCGCCGACCAGCGCCAGCCGCTCCTCCAGCCCGGAGAGCCCGTTCCCCGGCTTGGACTTGCCCGGCCCGCGCCCGTCGTCGGTGATCTCCAGGACGGCGAACCGCTCGCCGCTCGCCTCCCAGGTCCGGTCCGCCGTCACCGTGCAGACGGTGGCGCCCTCGCCGTGCCGGACCACGTTGGTGACGGCCTCGCGCAGCGCCCAGGCGAGCGCGCCGGTCTCCTCGTCGGCCAGTCCCGGCCAGGCGGCCGGCAGCTCCGGCGCGGCCTCCAGCCGGATCTGCGCCGCGGCCAACGCGGTACGGGCGGCGGCGAGTTCGACCGGCAGGGTCGGGCGGCGGAAGCCGGTCACCGCTTCCCGGACGTCGATCAGCGACTGCCGGGCGACCTGCTCGATGTCGGCGACCTGCGCCCGCGCCGCCTCGTCCTTGCCGGCGTCCATGAAGCGCCCGGCCAGCTCGCTCTTCAGCGTGATCAGCGAGAGCGAGTGCCCGAGCAGGTCGTGCAGGTCGCGGGCGAGCCGCAGCCGCTCCTCGGAGGCGGCCAGGTGCGCGACGGCGGCCCGGGCCTCGCGCAGTTCCTTCATGGTGGCGACCAGCCGCTGGAGGCCGGTCATCGCGACACCGGAGAGGAAGGCGCTGAGCGTGAAGGTGGCGATGTTGTCGGTGCCGACGTGGCTCGCGAACCCGACCCCGGCGGTGAGCGCGGCCATGCCGCCGAGGGCGGGCAGCGAGTAAGCCGCCGGTGTGATGATCGCGACGCAGACCGAGGCGTAGATGAACAGGGTCAGGAAGGCGCCGCCGAGGACGAACGGCGCGACGACCGCGAGCCCGACCATCGTCGCGACGACGACCCGGCAGGCCCGCGGCCGCATCCCGGTCTGCGACCGGAAGACCACCAGCAGGACGTACGCCGCCACGAACCCGCCCAGGCAGCACCACCCGAACACCTTGGCCGCCGGGCCGTGGTCCCCGCCGAGCAGGTCGCCCGCCGGGTAGGCCAGGTAGGTCATCCACAGCAGCATCCAGGCGACCTTGACCAGCAGCTGCCGCCTGGTCTCCACCGGGGAGCCGGGCACGTTCATGAACGACGCGCGTGCCGGACCCGCCTCCGGCGGCTGGTCGGGACGGTGGGCCTGCCGCGCGTCGCTCATGTCGATCATCATGCCTGCCGGGTGTCGCGGCGGTACAGGACCGTCGCGGCGGCGACGAACACGGCGAGGAATCCGGCCAGTCCGGCGACCGCCACGAGGTCCAGGGAGCCCCCCGGCCGGGTGAAGCCGGCCAGGTGGTTGTACTGGTACACCGGGTCGAACCGGGCGAACTTCTCCAGCGTGCCGGTCACCGGGAACCAGGTGCCGCCGAACAGGGACATCACCATGTACGTGATCATCACGATGGTCTGCACCGAGTCCGGCGCCGCCGCGTACCCGAGCGCCACCCCGAGCGCCGCGAACACGAAGCTGCCCAGCCACAGCGCCGCCGCCAGCGCGACCCACTGCGCCGCCGTGAGCGGGACGCCCTGGCTCGCGCCGACCGCGAAGACCACCAGGATCGCCGGCAACGTGGTCACCGCGCTCGCCGCGATCTTGGCGACGGTGTACGCCCGGCCGGGGAGGGCGGTCAGCCGGAGCTGGCGCACCCAGCCGCTCTTGCGCTCCAGCGAGATCCGCTGCGCGCTGCCGGTGAGCACCGCGCCGACCGCGCCGAAGGTGGCCATCGAGACCATGAAGTAGGTCTTCACCGGCAGCCCTCCGGCCAGCGCGGTGGTGCCGTAGACCTGGATGAAGAAGAAGTACATCAGCGCCGGGTAGGCGATGGTGAAGAGCAGGTAGCGCCGGTTGCGGAGGGTCCGCAGGATCTCCAGCCGGATCAGGGTGGTCATCGCACGGTCTCCTTCTCGGCCACTGCCGCCGTCGCTGTCTCCGCCGTCGCGCCGCCGCGCCCGGCACCACTCCCGGCCCCGGCGCCGTCGGCGCGGTCCTGTTCGCCGGTGATGGTCAGGAAGGCCTGTTCCAGGCCCAAGCCGGTGACCTCCAGCCCGCGCGGGTACAGGCCCGCCCGGTAGATCCCGGCCACGCTCGCGTCGGCGTCCGAGGTCCGGATCCGGACCGTCCGCACCCCCGGGACCCGGGCGGTGACGTCCAGCGACAGCACGCCCGGCAGCGTGCGCAGCAGGCCCTCCGAGGAGCGGTCCGCGCCCGCACGGTCGCCGCCGGCGCGGTCGGCACCGGCACGGTCGGCGGCGTCCGCGTCGTGCAGCTCGAAGGCGATCCGGCGGGCGCCGGCCCGCGCCTTGATCTCGGCGGAGCTGCCGTCCGCGATCAGCCGGCCCCGGTGCAGCACCAGGACGCGGTCGGCGATCGAGTCGGCCTCCTCCAGGTAGTGGGTGGCGAACAGCACCGTGCGCCCGGCGTCGGCCTGGGCCCGCATGCTCGCCCAGAACGACTGCCGGACGCTGACGTCCATGCCGGTGGTGGGCTCGTCCAGCACGATCAGGTCGTTGCCGCCCGCGATCGCCAGCGCGAAGCGGACCCGCTGCTCCTGGCCCCCGGACAGCTTGTCGACCCGCCGCTCCGCCAGTTCGGTGATCCCCGCGTCGGCCAGCACCTGCGCGACCGGCAGGCCCCGCGGGTGCACCTCGCAGGCGAGCCGGACCAGCTCGCGCACCTTGACGTCGGACATCAGCCCGCCGCTCTGCAGCATCGCGCCGACCCGGCCGGTCTCGATCGCCGCCCGCGGGGTCCCGCCGAACAGCGTCACGCTGCCCTGGTCGGGTTCCCGCAGGCCGAGCAGCAGGTCCAGGCTGGTGGACTTGCCGGCGCCGTTCGGCCCGAGCAGCGCGACGGTCTCGCCCGGCCGCAGCACGAGGTCCAGTCCGTCCACGGCGCGTACCCGCCCGTAGCTCTTTCCCACGCCGCGGAAGGCGGCCACCTCGGTGTCCATCGCCCGGTTCCTCTCCCTTTGATGTCGCGTACTGTCCGCACCACCTCAGGGTCCCGCCGGGGCCGGGTCCGGCGGCAGTGTCCGCCGTCGTGCGTCCGGTATGACGGATGTCATGCCGGACGCGCCGCGGCCGGCACCCCGGGTCAGGGGTGCCGGCCGCGGGAAGCGCCGGTCGGGGCGGTCGTCCGGCCCGGCGGTCGTCCTGGCGCCGGGGCGGGTCAGATGCCCAGCGACCGCTTCACGAAGTCGACCTGGAGCAGCAGCAGGTTCTCCGCGACCTCCTCCTGCGGGGTCATGTGCGTGACGCCGGACAGCGGCAGCACGGTGTGCGGGCGCCCGGCGGCGAGCAGCGCGGAGGAGAGCCGCAGGGTGTGGGCGGCCACCACGTTGTCGTCCGCCAGCCCGTGGATGATCATCAGCGGGCGCTCCAGACCGGCCGCGTACCCGGTCAGCGAGTTGGCGGCGTACACCTCGGGCCGCTCGGCCGGGTGGCCCAGGTAGCGCTCGGTGTAGTGGGTGTCGTACAGCGTCCAGTCGGTGACCGGCGCGCCGGAGACCGCCGCGTGGAAGACGTCCGGGCGGCGCAGCACGGCGAGGGCGGCGAGGTAGCCGCCGTAGGACCAGCCGCGGATGGCGACCCGGCCGAGGTCCAGCGGGAACTCGTCGGCCAGTGCCCGCAGCGCCTCGACCTGGTCGTCCAGGGTGGCCCCGGCGAAGTCGAAGGCGATCGACTTCTCCCAGGCCGGCCCGCGCCCGGGGGTGCCGCGCCCGTCGGCGACGACCACCGCGAAGCCCTGGTCGGCGAACCACTGCGAGTTGAGGTGCGGGTTGTGCGCCTGGACGACGCGCCGGCCGTGCGGGCCGCCGTACGGGTCCATCAGGACGGGCAGCAGGCCGTCGCGCTCGCGGTCGTATCCGGTGGGCAGGAAGACGGCGGCCGGGATGCGGCGCTCGCCGGCGAAGCGGAAGACCGGGCGGGCGGTGATGACCGGGGTCTCGGCGTACGAGGCGATGGTGGCGACGTCGTCGACCGCCACGCCCTCGGGCAGGTCGCGGGAGACCCGGACGAGGGTGCCGGGCAGGTCCGGCTCGGCGGTGGCCCGGACGGTGATCCCGCCGCCGTGCACCGCGCTGGTGACGGAGGTGAACGGCCGCCCGTTGGCGGACTCCCAGCCGAGCCGCTTGCCGTCGTGGCTGATCCGGCCGACGGCGATCCAGCCGGGCTCGGGGTCGGTCTCGGTGGCGCCGCCGGACGCGCTGAAGAACACCTCGTCCGCGGTGACGGCGAGGACGGACCCGATGTGCAGGTCGGCCCCGGTGACGGCCTGGTCGCCGACGAGCAGCGCCCGGACGCCGTCCTGGTCGGCGATCCGCACCAGCTTGCCGTCCGGGGTCCACGCCGGGACGCCCGGGAACAGCTCCAGCCAGACCCCGTCCTCCTCCTCGTGCAGCACCTCGGTGGCGCCGGTGGCCACGTCCAGGCCGAGGATCCGCTGGCGGCGCTGGTCGCGGGACTGCACCAGCAGCAGCGGCACGCCGCCGGTCGACCAGTGCACCCGGCCGAGGTACGGGAACGCGGCGCGGTCCCAGACCACCTCGGTGCGCCCGCCGTGCAGGTCGAGCACCCAGAGGCCGACCTCGGCGTCGGCGGTGCCGGCCGCCGGGTAGGCGACCTCGGCGGGCTCGCGGTCCGGGTTGGCCGGGTCGGCGATCCACCAGCGGCGCACCGGGCTGTCGTCGGCGCGCTCGACCAGCAGCCGGTCGCTCTCCGGGGACCACCAGAAGCCTCGGTCGCGGTCCATCTCCTCCTGGGCGATGAACTCGGCCTGGCCCCAGGTGACGTTCGGGCCGTCCGGCTCGGCGAGCACCCGGTCGCCGCTGCCGTCGGTGCGGGTCAGCCGCAGCTCGCCGGCCGTGTTGGCGTACGCGACGTGGGCACCGTCCGGGGCGGGCCGCGGGTCCAGCAGCGGTCCCCGGGCGGGCAGTTCGGCGGTCGCGCCGGTGGCCAGGTCGGCGGTGAAGAGGCGGCCGGAGAGGGCGAAGGCGGCCAGTGCGCCGGTCCCGTCCAGGGCGTAGCCGACGATGCCGGCCGAGCTTTCGCGGCTGCGTTCGCGGCGGGCCTTCTCGGCCGGCGAGAGGTCCTCCTCGCCGCCGCCGAGCAGGGCCGCCGGGTCCGCGGCGATCCGCTCCTCGCCGGTGGCGGTGTCGAGGGTCCAGAGCAGGTTGGACCGGCCGCCGCCCTCGGGCGCGCGGAGGAAGACGACCCGCGAGCCGTCCGGTGCGACGGAGAAGGAGCGGGGCGCGCCGACGGTGTAGCGCCGGGTCCGCGCGTACTGCCGGGGGAAGGTGTCCGCAGGGGTGTGGGAGCTCATGGCACCAGACCCTACGGTGCCGAACTGCCGCTGCCGGGAGGCTGGTGATCACTCGTTCGGAGCATCGTCGCCAAGTACGCCCCAAAGAGGTCCAAACCCCCTCCGACCGGCCCATGCGCCCCGCGAGCGCGGCGGCGCCCCGGCCCGCGGGGCTCACCGAATGTAATGCTCCCCTTACTCATCGGGTATGACTTGTCGGGCGAGTGATCGTCGGGCCCGTCCCGGGCCCCCGGCCACCCGCAGCCCCAGTCCCGCACCGTCCCACCGCCGCCCTCCCCGGGGGCCGCGGTCCCGAGAAGGGGTGTGAGCCGACATGGCCATGAACATCTCCGCCGTCGTGCTGATGCTGGTCATCGTGGTGGTGCTGATCCGCCGCTCCGGCCTGAAGCTGGCGCACGCGATCGTCTGCGCGCTGCTCGGCTTCTACCTGGCCTCCAGCTCGATCGCCCCGTCGATCAGCCAGGTCACCAGCAACCTCGCCGGGATGATCAACGGTCTGAAGCTCTGACCCCCGCACCCTCCGGGCGGACGACGGGAGCGCGGCGACAGGCCCTAGGCTTCCTCCCATGACCGCGACTACCGGCCGCCGACTCCTCCTGGTGCACGCGCACCCCGACGACGAGTCGATCGGCAACGGCGCCACCATGGCCCGGTACGCCGCCGAAGGCGCCCGGGTCACCCTGGTGACCTGCACCCTCGGCGAGGGCGGCGAGGTGATCCCCCCGGAGCTGGCCCACCTGACGGCCGATCGGGGCGGCGCCCTCGGCGCGTACCGGATCGGCGAGCTGACCGAGGCGACGCGTGCCCTGGGCGTCACCGACGTCCGCTTCCTCGGCGGTCCGGGGCGCTACCGGGACTCCGGGATGATGGGCGTGCCCGACAACGACGTGCCCGGCTGCTTCTGGCGGGCCGACGTGGACGAGGCGGCCGGCCACCTGGTCGCGGTGATCCGCGAGGCACGGCCGCAGGTCCTGGTCACCTACGACGAGAACGGCGGCTACGGGCACCCGGACCACATCCAGGCGCACCGGGTCGCGATGCGCGCGTACGAGCTGGCCGCCGACCCGGCGCACCGCCCCGAGCTGGGCCCGGCCTGGCGGATCGCCAAGGTGTACTGGAACCGGATGCCGCGCTCGGTGATCGAGGCCGGGCTGGCCGAGACCGCCGCCAAGGCCCCGTTCCCGGGTGTCGCGCAGCCGTCCGACGTCCCCGGGGTGGTCGCCGACGAGGTCGTCACCACGGTGCTCGACGGCGCCGCGTACGCCGGGCGCAAGGCGGCCGCGATGGCCGCGCACGCCACCCAGATCACCGTGGACGGCGCCTTCTTCGCGCTCTCCAACGACCTGGGCCAGCCGCTGCTCGCCACCGAGTACTACGAGTTGGCGCGCGGCCAGGCCGGGCCGGGCGGCCCGGAGGACGACCTGTTCGCGGGCCTCGACGCCGGGGCCGCCGACACCGGGGCCGCGAACGCCGGCGCCGCCGGCACCGGGGCCGTGAGCGCCGAGGAGGACGCCCGATGAGCAAGCCCGTCGCCCCGCCGCCGCGCCGTTCGGTCCCGGCGGCCGTCCTCGGCACCCGCGACGAGCGGCTGGCCGAGCCCCAACCCCCGCGCGCCGCCCGGATCGCGGCGTATGTCCTGTTCTTCGTGCTGGGTGTCGCGGTGTCGGTCTGCGGATCCTTTGTGCAGGCCCTGTGGCCGCCCGTGGGAGTCCTGCTGGCACTGGCCGCGACCGCCGCCACCTTCTACGGCGGCCTGCGGGTCACCGGCACCCGGCTCGGCGCGGGCGCTCCGGCGGCCGGCTGGTTCGTCGCGATGCTGATGCTGATCGTGCCCCGGCCCGAGGGCGACAACGTGCTGTGGTCCAACGCCACCTCGCTGGCCTGGCTGTTCGCCGGCTCGGTACTGGGCGTGATCTGCGCCACCCTGCCCACCCGCACCAGCTGGTTCCCCGGAGTGCCCGGCCCACCACGCTGACCCCGTCCGTGCACGGCGTACCGTACGGCGTACGACGCGCAGTCAGGAGCAGGCGGCCTTACTCTCATAACGGAGGAACCGGACGTATCAGGATCTGTCCGAAGCCGTTCGCCGCTCAGTTCTTCCCAGTATGGTGGTCCCGCAGAACGCCGTACCCGACCGCCGCCCGCCCCAGCCAGGCCCGGCGACCACGAACCGCGGTCGCGCCGCACGGCCCGCCCGCGAACCCGGAGCAGAGCAGCATTGAGCAGCCGCGAATCTGACAACGCCCACCCGACGCCTCGGCGCACGGGTCCGGACGCCTACCCGTCGGGCACCCCGCCCTACGGCACACCGGGGCCCGGCAGCGACCGGTCCGCGGCCGGCACCGGCCAGGGCGCCGCGTCGGGCGGCGAGGACGACGGCCCGAAGACCGAGACCACCCTGACGACCCGGGTCCGGATCAACATCCCCGGCTCGCGTCCGATCCCGCCGGTCGTCGTCCGCAGCACCGTCAAGAACGAGGACGGCCCGGCCGAGGAGGCCCCGGCGTCCGCCCCCGAGCAGGGCGGCGCCCGGCACCGTTCCGCGCCCGCCTCGCCCGTCCTCGGTGTGATGGAGGGCGGCGCCGGCACGGCCGCGCCGCCGAACCTGCCGCCGGAGTGGCAGATCCCGCCGATCCCGCCGGCCACCTCGGAGTCCGAGTCCACCGGTGCGTGGTTCCGGCCGCGCCAGAAGAAGACCCAGGGCGCCGAGCCCGTCCCGGCCGCCGTGCCGGCCGGTGCGCCGAGCGCGCCGGCGGCCCCGGCCGTGCCCGGTGCCGCCGCCGAGCCCCGTCCGCAGGGTGCCCGCCCGGCCGGGGGCGCCGCCGCCCGTGCCGACGGCGCCCCGAAGGGCCGCCCGCTGCCCGCCCAGGGCAAGGCGCCCAACCCGGGCGCCCCGGCGGCCCCGGCCGCGCCGTACCGCGCCGAGGCCCCGGTGGAGGAGCCCGGCGTCTACGAGGCCGCCGCCCCGTTCACGCCCGCCGCGGACCCGTTCGCGCCGGTCGCCGACCCCTTCGCCACGACCGGCCCCGACGCCGGTGCGCGCGGCCCGCGCGGCGGCCGTCCGCAGCAGAACCGCCCCCGGCAGAACGGCTCCCAGCCGAACGGGCCGCAGCAGAACGGCCCCCGCCAGGGCGGCCCGCAGCAGAACGGTCCGCTGAACGGCTTCCAGCCGAACGGCCACCCGGCCGGTCCGCTCCACGGTGCGCCGGCCGGCGAGCCGAACCCGGAGGACACCTCGGTCGACGGCTTCGCGCCGATCCGCGAGAACGTCCCGCCGTCCGCCGGGATATCCGGCCGGCCCCACAACGGCGCCCCGCACGGTGCCGACAGCCGTCCGCAACCGGGCCTGTTCGCCTCGGCGCCGACCGGCACCGACCCGTTCGCCACCCAGCGCCCGGCCGCCCCCGGCCAGGACGGCCAGCCCGCCCCGGCGGCCCCCGGCGGCCTCTTCCCCGGCGCGCCCGGCGCCGGCCGCGCCCCCCAGCCCGGCCGCGACCCCGAGGCCACCGAGGTCACCCCGCTGCCGTCCTCCGGCCCGCGGCCCCCGGCGGCCCAGGGCGGCCCCGCCGCTCCCCCGCCGGCCCCGGCGCCGTCTCCCGCCAAGGCTCCCGCGAAGGCCGAGGCCGCCGCCGCGCCCGCAAAGGCCAAGCGCGGCGGCGCCGGCAAGAAGCTGGTCAAGCTGGGCGTCTACGGCCTCGGCGGTGTGCTGTTCCTCGGCGCCGCCGCGTACGGCACCGGCCTGATGCTCAACCAGTCCGACGTCCCCAAGGGCACCGTGGTGCTCGGCACCGACATCGGCGGCAACAGCCGCGACCAGGCGATCCACCAGCTGGACGACTCGGTCGGCAAGGCCGGTCAGCAGCCGCTCAAGCTGAAGATCGGCGAGCAGAGCGTGGACCTCGACCCGACGGTCGCCGGTCTGAGCTTCGACACCACCGCCACCGTGGACGGCCTGGCCCAGCACAGTTACAACCCGGTCGACGTCATCAAGTCGATCCAGGGCGGCAGCAAGGCCGTGGCGCCGGAGGTCCGGGTCGACCGGGCCAAGCTCAAGGCCGCCCTCGACTCGCTGGCCGGCGGCTCGGGCCAGAACCTCGCGGAGGGCTACGTCAAGTTCTCCGAGAACGGCGACGCGGTCGTCGTGCCCGGCCGGGCCGGCCAGGCGGTGGACTCGGCGAACGCCCTGGACACGGTCGAGCAGGCCTACCGCGACCGCGCCGCCGGCAAGCCCGACCAGCCGATCGCCCTCGCCGTCGCGGCCGCCCAGCCGAAGGTCTCCACCCAGGCCCTCCAGGCCGCCGCCGACAGCCTCGGCAAGCAGGTGGTGAACGGCAAGGTGCACGTCGTGGCCGGTGCCAAGTCCTGGGAGTTCGGCCCCAAGAGCGCCGCCAAGGCGCTCACGCTCGTCCCGGACGCCTCCGGCAAGATCGTGCCCAAGTGGGACCTCGACGCGCTCGGCGCCCAGCTCGGCACCGCGTTCGACAAGGTGAAGGTCAAGAAGAACGGCCAGCTCGCCGCGATCACCCCGCAGGACGTCGCGGACGGCGTCGCCTCGGTCTTCGACAAGACCGGCGACAAGGACCGCACCTTCAAGTTCGCCGTCTGACGCGCCGGGCCCCGTCGGGGGGCGGGTCCCCATCCGGACCCGCCCCTCGACAACTCCCCCTCCCGGTCAGCAAGATGTGACGCCACACCATCCGTCACACCCACCCCGGGAGCTCACCGATGAGCCGTCGCCTCCAGCACCACGGGACGGCCCTGCTCGCCGGCCTCACCGTCCTCACGCTCTCGCTGGCGCTCTGTTCGTGCGCCTCCGGCCAGGCCGCTCCCGGCGCCGACGGGCTGCCGTCCGCGCCCGCGACGCCCAAGCTCACCTCGGTCGACATCAACCCCCACGACCGCGCCGAGCTGCGCCAGGGCGGCACCCTGAACGTGGCGATCGCCCAGTACTCCCGCCAGTGGTCGCCGATCCACACCGACGGCAGCGAGTCCTCGACCATCGCCGTCACCAAGCCGCTGCTGCCGACCTTCTTCCGTTCGGACGCCGCCGGCACCCAGACCGTCAACCCCGCCTACCTCCAAGAGGCCCACGCCGAGTCCAGGGACGGCCGGCAGGTGGTCACCTGGACGCTCAACCCGAAGGCGCACTGGTCCGACGGCACCCCGATCACCTGGCGCGACATCGAGGCCAACTGGCGGGCCCTGAACGGCAAGGACCCGGCGTACAAGCCGTCCAGCAGCACCGGCTTCGAACTGGTCTCCTCGGTCGAGCGCGGCAAGGACGACTTCCAGGCCGTGATGACCTTCGACCGTCCGTTCTCCGAATGGCAGTCGATGTTCAACGGCGCCGCCAACGCCCCGCTGCTGCCGGCCGGCCGGATCGCCACCCCGGAGCTGTTCAACAGCGCCTACCTGGACGCGATCCCGGTCACCGCCGGCCCGTTCAAGGTCGAGCAGCTGGACCGCACCGCGCAGACCGTCACCCTGGTCGCCGACCCCGCGTGGTGGGGCGACAAGCCGATGCTGGACCGGATCGTCTTCCACGCCATGCGCCCGGACGCGATGCCCGCCGCCTTCGCCAAGGGGCAGCTCGACCTGGTCAACAACGGCCCGGACGTGGCCGGCTACCAGACCATCCGGAGCACCAAGGGCGCCGTCGTGCGCCGGGCCGGCGGCCCGGACTTCCGCCAGTTCACCCTGAACGCCCGCACCCCCGCGCTGAGCGACGCGACCGTGCGCCAGGCCGTGTTCCAGGCGATCAACCGGGACGCCGTCATCCGCTCCGACCTCAGCGGCCTGGACTGGCCCGCCGTCCCGCTCAACAACCACCTGCTGGTCGCCAACCAGAACGGCTACCGGGACAACTCCCTGGGCCTGGCCCGCTACGACCCGGTCGAGGCCGCCCGCAAGCTGGACGCGGCCGGCTGGAAGCTCGACGGCGACGTCCGGAAGAAGGACGGCCGCGAGCTGAACCTGCGGATGGTCATCCCCGCCGGTGTCACCCAGGCCCAGAACGAGGCCGCGAACACCACCAGGATGCTCAAGGACGTCGGGATCAAGGTCAGCACGGTGACCGCCGCCGTCAACGAGTTCTTCGACAAGTACATCAACCGCAACGACTTCGACATCGCCGCCTACTCGCTGCTCGGCACCCCCTTCCCGGCCAGCGGCAACCGCGCCAACTTCGTCCAGAACGGCGGCACCAACCACGTCGGCGCGGGCAGCCAGGCGGTCGACTCCGCGCTCGACCGGGCCGCCTCCGCGGCCGACGCGGCCACCGCCTCCGAGGCGATCAACCAGGCCGACGGCGAGCTCTGGAAGGCGGCCGGGGTCCTGCCGCTCTACCAGCGCCCGCAGCTGTACGGCGCCCGCGCCGACCTCGCCAACATCGGCGCGCAGGGGCTCTCCGACATCGTCTGGGAGAACGTCGGCTTCGTGAAGTAGCCGGCTGGGCTCAGCCGTGCAGCGTCTCCCGCCAGTAGTGGCAGGCGCTGCGGCGGCCCGCCAGCTCCTCCCCCTGCTCGCCCACCACCGGTACCAGCGGCGGGAGTTCGGACCGGCAGCGGTCCTGCACCCGGTCGCAGCGAGGGTTGAAGGCGCAGCCGTCGGGGATCCTCAGCAGGCTCGGCGGCAGGCCCTTGATGGCGTGCAGGTCCTGGCCCTTCTGGTCCAGGCGCGGGATGGAGTCCAGCAGCCCCCGGGTGTACGGGTGGGCCGGGCGCGCGTACAGCTCGTGCACCGGGGCGGTCTCCACGATCCGGCCGGCGTACATCACCGCGATCCGGTCCGCGACGTCGGCGACCACGCCCAGGTCGTGGGTGATCAGGATCAGGCCCATGTTGAACTCGGCCTGGAGGTCCGCGAGGAGGTCCATCACCTGCGCCTGGACGGTGACGTCCAGGGCGGTGGTGGGCTCGTCCGCGATGATCAGGTCCGGCTCCAGGGCCAGCGCCATCGCGATCATGATCCGCTGACGCATGCCGCCGGAGAACTGGTGCGGGAAGTCGCCGACGCGCTGGCGGGCCGCCGGGATGCGCACCCGCTCCATCAGCTCGACGGCCTTCTCCCGGGCCTCCTTGCGGGAGAGCCCATGGTGCACCCGGAACATCTCGCCGAGCTGGAAGCCCACCGACAGCACCGGGTTGAGCGCGGACAGCGCGTCCTGGAAGATCATCGCGATCCGCCGGCCCCGGACCGCCCGCCGGGCGGCGGTGCCCATGGTCAGCAGGTCCTCGCCGCGGAACAGGATCCGCCCCGAGGTGATCCGCCCCGGCGGCATGTCCAGGATGCCCATCACCGCCTGCGCGGTCACCGACTTGCCGGAGCCGGACTCCCCCAGCACCGCCAGCGTCTCCCCCGCCGAGACGGCGTAGCTCACCCCGTTGACGGCCTTGGCGACACCGTCCCGGGTGTGGAACTCCACGTGCAGGTCCTCGACCTCCAGCAACGGCGTCCCGGGCACCAGACTCTCCCGGCCACCGCCGACCACCTCCACCGCGTCCATCCGAGCAGCCCTCCTCAGCACAGCAGCGACCACCGACAGGAGCAGAGCAACTATCAGGGACCACGCGGCACTTGGCGAGCCCACGGCAGATCTCTTTTGCATCACGGGAAAGGGCGCGCCCCCGCTCCGGGGACGCGCCCTGCCCGTACCGGCCTCAGCCTTCGCCCTGCCCGGCCCCCCGCTGCCCGGTCTCCCGCTGGCCGGCCTCCCGCTGCCCCGCGAAGTGGCACGCCGAGTCATGGGCGGCCGCCCCCGCCAGCCACGACGGCGCGGCGAGCAGCGGCACCTCGACCTCGCACCGCTGCTGCGCCTTCCAGCAGCGGGTGCGGAACCGGCACCCGGACGGCGGGTTCGCCGGCGAGGGCACGTCACCGGTGAGCACGATCCGGTCGCGGGACTCGCGCGCCGTCGGGTCCGGGACCGGCACCGCGGAGAGCAGCGCCTGGGTGTACGGGTGGGTGGCGTGGTCGTAGATCTCCGTGTCGCTGCCGATCTCGACCATCTTGCCCAGGTACATCACGCCGACCCGGTCGGAGATGTGCCGGACGATGGAGAGGTCGTGCGCGATGAACATGTACGACAGGTTGAAGTCGCCCTGGAGCTGCTCCAGCAGGTTGATCACCTGCGCCTGAACGGACACGTCCAGGGCGGAGACCGGCTCGTCGCAGATGATGACCTCGGGCTTGAGCGCCAGCCCCCGGGCGATGCCGATGCGCTGGCGCTGGCCGCCGGAGAACTGGTGCGGGTACCGGTTGATGTACTCCGGGTTGAGCCCGACCACGTCCAGCAGGTCCTGGACGGCCTTGCGGCGGTCGCCCTTGGGCGCCACCTCGGGGTGGATCTCGTACGGCTCACCGATGATGTCGCCGACGGTCATGCGCGGGTTGAGCGAGGTGTACGGGTCCTGGAACACCATCTGGATGTTGCGGCGGACGGCCTTGAGGGCCGCGCCGGACAACCGGGAGATCTCCTCCCCCTTGTAGCGGACGGAGCCCCCGGTGGCCGGCTCCAGGTTCATCAGCACCTTGGCCAGCGTGGACTTGCCGCAGCCGGACTCGCCGACGATGCCGAGCGTCTCGCCCTGCATCAGGTCGAAGCTGACGCCGTCGACCGCCTTGACCGCACCGACCTGCTTCCTGAACAGGACGCCCCTGGTCAGCGGGAAGTGCTTGACCAGGTCCCGGACTTCGAGGATCGGCTCGCCGCGCGGCACGTCCTGGGCGAAGGCGGCCTCCTCGGGCACCGCCGCGCCGAGTGCGCTGGCCCCGTTAGCGCTCATGGAGGGTCTCCTTCCAGAAGAAGCAGGCGCTGCCGCGCCCTTCCAGCGGTGCCCCGTCGTCCTCGGTGACCGGGAACAGCTCCGGCACCTCGGCCCGGCAGACGTCCTGCGCGCGCGGGCAGCGCGGGTTGAAGGCGCAGCCCGCGGGGATCCGCAGCAGGTTGGGCGGCAGGCCCTTGATCGCGTAGAGCTCCTGGCCCTTCTGGTCCAGCCGGGGGATGGAGTCCAGCAGCCCCCGCGTGTACGGGTGGGCCGGGCGCGCGTAGAGCTCGTGCACCGGGGCGGTCTCGACGATCCGGCCGGCGTACATCACGGCGATCTTGTCCGCGACGTCGGCGACCACGCCGAGGTCGTGGGTGATCAGGATGAGCCCCATGTGGAACTCGGCCTGGAGTTCGGCCAGCAGGTCCATGACCTGCGCCTGGACGGTGACGTCCAGGGCGGTGGTGGGCTCGTCCGCGATGATCAGGTCCGGTTCCAGGGCCAGCGCCATGGCGATCATGATGCGCTGGCGCATGCCGCCGGAGAACTGGTGCGGGTAGTCGTTCACCCGTTCCTTGGCGGCCGGGATGCGCACCCGGTCCATCAGTTCGACGGCCTTCGTCTTGGCCTCCGCTCGGGAGACCCCGCGGTGCGCCCGGAACATCTCGCCGAGCTGGAAGCCCACCGACAGCACCGGGTTGAGCGCGGACAGCGCGTCCTGGAAGATCATCGCGATCCGCTGTCCGCGGATCTTCCGCCGCTCCTCCTTGCTCATCTTGAGCATGTCCTGGCCCCGGAAGCGGATCTCGCCGCGCGGAATCCGGGCCGGCGGCATGTCCAGGATGCCCATCACCGCCTGCGCGGTCACCGACTTGCCGGAGCCGGACTCCCCCAGCACCGCCAGCGTCTCCCCCGCCGAGACGGAGTAGTTGACGCCGTTCACGGCCTTGGCGACGCCGTCCCGGGTGACGAACTCGACGTGCAGGTCCCGTACGTCGAGCAGCGGCCCCTGGTACGAGGCCTCCCGCCCGCCCTTGGTGGTGTCCACCGCTGTACTCACGATGCGCTCCCCTCGCTCAGCGAAGCTTCGGATCGAGGGCGTCGCGCACCGCGTCGCCCAGCATGATGAAGGCCAGCACGGTGACGGAGAGCGCCGCGGCCGGGAAGAACAGCACGTAGGGCGCCGTCCGGATCACCTTCTGGGCGGAGGAGATGTCGATGCCCCAGGAGATGGTCGGGTCCTGCAAGCCGATGCCGAGGAAGCTCAGCGTCGCCTCGGTGGCGATGTAGCCGCCGAGCGCGATGGTGGCGACGACGATCACCGGGGCGATCGCGTTCGGCAGGATGTGCCGGAACATCAGCCGTCCCGTCCCGGCGCCGAGCGCCCGGCCGGCCACCACGTAGTCGGACTGCTTGACGGTCAGCACCGCGCCGCGCATCACACGGGCGATCTGGGTCCAGCCGAGCACGCCCAGCGCGATGACCACGCTCCACACCGTGCGGGTGGCGAAGGCGTTGAGCAGGACCAGGGCGCCGAGCAGCAGCGGGATGCCGAAGAAGATGTCGATGATCCGGGAGATCACCGCGTCGACGGCGCCGCCGAAGTACCCGGCCACCATCCCGGCCAGCCCGCCGAGCACGGTGACCGCGGCGGTCACGAAGATGCCGACGGTGATCGAGGCGCGGGCGCCGTAGATCACCCGGGCGAAGATCGACCGGCCCTGCGCGTCGTAGCCGAACCAGCCGGCCCCGAAGACGTCGCCCCAGTTCGGCCGCTTGAGGTAGTCGTTCACCAGGTCGGCCTTGCGCGGGTCGGCGTCGGTGAACGCCCAGGGGAAGACCGCCATCACGACCAGCAGCAGGATCAGCACCGCGGAGATCAGGAAGATCGGCCGTCGGCGCAGGTCCCGCCAGGCGTCGCCCCAGAGGCTGCGGGCCTCCTCCCGCTTCACCGGGTCGCTCTCGACCAGGGTCTCCTGCTCGACGGCCATGCCCTGCTCCCCGGCATAGTCGAGATGCGAGATGCCGGGCTTGGGGTGCGGTTCGTACGAGTCCTCGTCGTGGATGTCAGGCATAGCGGATCCTCGGGTCCAGGACCGCGTAGAGCAGGTCGACGAGCAGGCTGGCGACGAGGTAGACGATCACCAGGACGGTCACGATGCCGACCACGGTCGGCCCCTCCTTCTGGCTGATGGCCCGGTACAGGACGTTGCCGATGCCCTGGACGTTGAAGATGCCCTCGGTGACGATCGCCCCGCCCATCAGGGCGCCGAGGTCGGTGCCGAGGAAGGTGACCACCGGGATCAGCGAGTTGCGCAGCAGGTGGCGGGAGATGATGGTCCGCCGGGGCAGGCCCTTGGCCACCGCGGTGCGGATGTAGTCGGCCCGCAGGTTCTCGCCGATGGACGTCCGGGTGAGCCGGGCGACGTACGCGAGCGAGAGCGAGCCCAGGACGACCGCGGGCAGGACCAGCTGGGTGAGGTCGTAGCTGTCCTGCACCGTCGGGGTGACCCAGCCCAGGTTGGTGGCGAACACCGTCTGGGCGATGTAGGCCAGCACGAAGACCGGGATCGAGATCACCACCAGGGTCAGGATCAGCACCAGGGTGTCCGCGATGCTGCCGCGCTTGAGCCCGGAGACCACGCCGAGGGCGAGGCCCAGGACCATCTCGAAGACGAAGGCCATCAGCGCGAGCCGGATGGTGACCGGGAAGGCGTCCGCCATGATGTCGGAGACCGGACGGCCGGTGAAGCTGGTCCCGAAGTCCCCCTGGAACAGGTTCCCCATGTAGTGCAGGTACTGCTTCCAGAGCGGCTGGTCCAGGTAGTACGTGTGCTTGATGCTGGCCACCACGGCCGGGTCGGCGGCCTTCTCGCCGAACAGCGCCGAGACCGGGTCGCCCGGCAGCGTGTAGACCATCACGAAGATCAGCAGCGTGGTGCCGAAGAACACGGGGATCATCTGCAGTACCCGCCGCAGCACGTAACTGCCCATCCGAGCCTCCTTCCTAGGTGCCCGACCGGCCGGGGCCGGTCGGCCGAGAGACCGGGCCCCGCCCTCCGTGCGGGGAGGGCGGGGCCGGCGCGGGGGATCAGGGCCCGGGGCTCAGCCCTTGACCTCGACCTGGGTCCAGGCCGGGTTGCCGAAGGAGTCGAACTTCACGTTCTGCACCTTGGAGGAGTAGCCCGAGTTGGTGCGGTAGTACCAGAGCGGGATGGCCGGCATCCCGCTCGGCAGCACGGCCTCGGCCTGCTGGTAGCCCGTCACCGTGTCGGCGACGCTGGCGGCTTCGTCGGCCTTGGTGGCCGCGTCGTCGAACTGCGGGCTGCTGTACCCGAAGTCGTTGGAGGCGGCGCCGGTGCGGTAGACGTCGGCCAGGAAGTTGGCGTTCAGCGGGTAGTCCTGCACCCAGCCGGTGCGGAAGGCGCCGTTGAGCTGGTGGGCGGTGATCGCCGCCCGGGCGGTCTTGAAGTCGGGCTTGGGGTCGCCGAGGCAGTCCACCCCGGTGCTCTGCCGGATCGAGTTGCAGACCGCGTCGACCCACTCCTTGTGGCCGCCGTCCGAGTTGTAGGTGATCAGCAGCTTGTTGCCGGGGACGCCGCCGCCCTCCTGGATCAGCTGCTTGGCCTTGGCCGCGTCGAACTTGCAGAAGTCCCCGCAGGCGCCGTCCTTGTAGCCCTCGACGCCTTCGGCCACCCAGGCGGTGGCCGGCTTGCGGGAGCCCTGCAGCACGGTCTTGGTGATGATGTCCCGGTCGATCGCCATCGACAGGCCCTGGCGCACCTTGGCCTTGTCCGGGGAGGACCAGTCGGCCTGGTAGAGCGTGAAGCCGATGTTCTGGATGGCGCCCTGCGGGGCGTCGACCGCCCGGTCGCCGAGGTCGCTCTTGTACGTCGCCAACGCGGAGGGCGGCACCTGGTCCATCACGTCCAGGTTGTTGGACTGGAGGTCGGCGTAGGCGGCCTCGGACGTGGTGTACATCTTGAAGACGATGCCGCCGTTCTTCGGCTTGTCCACGCCCTGGTAGTCCGGGAAGGCCTTGGTGACCACCTGGGTGTTGTGGGCCCAGCTGACGAACTGGTACGGGCCGTTGCCCACCGGCTTCTGCCCGAACCCGGCCGGGTCGTTGAAGAAGGCGTCCGGCAGCGGCGAGAAGGCGATGTAGCCGAGCTTGTACTCGAAGTACGAGACCTTGTGGCTCAGCTTGACCGTGAAGTGCAGGTCGTCGGTGACGGCCAGGCCGGACATCTTGTCCACCGTCGGCTTCCCGGTGGCCGGGTGGACGTCCTGGTAGCCGTCGATGTCCGAGAACCAGGAGCTGTTGATCTGGTTGTTGGCGGGGTTGGCGCCCCAGTTCCAGGCGTCGACGAAGTTCTTGGCGTGCACCGGGGTGCCGTCGTGGAACTTCCAGCCGTCCTTCAGCGTGACGGTGAAGGTCTGCGAGTCGCTGGTGTCGATCTTGTCGGCGACCTGCATCCGGATCTTGGCGTTGGTCGGGTCGTAGTCGACCAGCCCCTTGAAGAGGTTCTGGAGGATGCGACCGCCGCCCACCTCGTTGGCATTGGCGGGCTGCAGCGGGTTCTGCGGCTCGTTGCTCTGGTAGCTGAAGGTCTTGGTGGCGTCCGACGAGCTGCTGCCTCCCCCGCCGCTGCTGCTGCACCCGGTGGCCACCATGACCACGGACGTCGCAGCGGCGAGGACCCAACGAGCACGGGCGGCTACGGGCATGAAGGTCCCTCCTCAAGGTGTGTGTCGCATCACACCCCATGAGAAGCGCGCCCCGGCGACGGCGCGAGTCGGGTGCACCCGGATGGGTGCGCCGGCGTCCTGCCGAGTTGACGCGGCGCCGGATCGGCGCAGCACCGGGTCCGCCCGGCGCCCGATCCCCCGGCACCTGGTCCCACCGAACGACGGAAGGGCCCGTGGCGGGAAGCCACGGGCCCTTCCGGGGAGAGCGGGGATCAGGCCGCGGCCGGCTCCCGGACCTCGGCGAAGTGGCAGGCCGAGTCGTGCGCGGCCGGGCCCTTCAGCACCGAGGGGACCGCGAGCAGCGGGACCTCCTCGGCGCAGCGGTCCTCCGCCTTCCAGCACCGGGTGCGGAAGCGGCAGCCCGACGGCGGGTTGGCCGGCGAGGGGATGTCGCCGCTCAGGATGATCCGGTCGCGGGACTCGCGCGCGGTCGGGTCCGGGACCGGCACCGCGGAGAGCAGCGCCTGGGTGTACGGGTGGGTGGCGTGGTCGTAGATCTGCTCGTCGCTGCCGATCTCGACCATCTTGCCCAGGTACATCACGCCGACGCGGTCGGAGATGTGCCGGACGATGGAGAGGTCGTGCGCGATGAACATGTACGACAGGTCGAACTCGTTCTGCAGCTGCTCCAGCAGGTTGATCACCTGCGCCTGGACGGACACGTCCAGGGCGGAGACCGGCTCGTCGCAGATGATGATCTCGGGCTTGAGCGCGAGGCCGCGGGCGATGCCGATGCGCTGGCGCTGGCCGCCGGAGAACTGGTGCGGGTACCGGTTGATGTACTCCGGGTTCAGACCCACGACGTCCAGCAGGTCCTGGACGGCCTTGCGGCGGTCGCCCTTGGGCGCCACCTCGGGGTGGATCTCGTACGGCTCACCGATGATGTCGCCGACGGTCATGCGGGGGTTGAGCGAGGTGTACGGGTCCTGGAACACCATCTGGATGTTGCGGCGGACGGCCTTGAGGGCCGCGCCGGACAGCCGGGAGATGTCCTCGCCCTTGAACAGCACCTGGCCGGAGGTGGCCCGCTCCAGGTTCATCAGCACCTTGGCCAGCGTGGACTTGCCACAGCCGGACTCGCCGACGATGCCGAGCGTCTCGCCCTTCTTCAGCTCGAAGGAGATGCCGTCGACCGCCTTGACCGCGCCGACCTGCTTCTTGAAGAGGACGCCCTGGGTCAGCGGGTAGTGCTTGACCAGGTCCTTGACCTCCAGGATGTTCTCAGCCATGGAGGGTCTCCTTCCAGAGGTGGCACGCGCTGCGGCGGCCGGTGAGCTCCTTGCCGTCCTTGTCCGTCACGTGGTGCAGCGTCGGGATCTCCGTGCGGCACAGGTCGGTGGCGACATCGCAGCGGGGGTTGAACGCGCAGCCGGCCGGGACCTTCAGCAGGTTCGGGGGCAGGCCCTTGATCGCGTACAGCTCCTGGCCCTTCTGGTCCAGGCGCGGGATGGAACGCAGCAGGCCCTTGGTGTACGGGTGCGCGGGGTTCGCGTACAGCTCGTGCACCGGCGCCGTCTCGACGATCCGGCCGGCGTACATCACGGCGATCTTGTCCGCGACGTCGGCGACCACGCCGAGGTCGTGGGTGATCAGGATCAGGCCCATGTTGTACTCGGCCTGCAGCTCGGCGAGCAGGTCCATCACCTGGGCCTGGACGGTGACGTCCAGGGCGGTGGTGGGCTCGTCGGCGATGATCAGGTCGGGCTGCATGGAGAGCGCCATGGCGATCATGATGCGCTGGCGCATGCCGCCGGAGAACTGGTGCGGGTAGTCGTTCACGCGCTGCCTGGCAGCGGGGATGCGCACCCGGTCCATCAGCTCGATGGCCTTCTCCTTCGCCTCCTTCTTGGAGGCGCCCTGGTGCACCCGGAACATCTCGCCGAGCTGGAAGCCGACGCTGAGCACGGGGTTGAGGGCGGAGAGCGCGTCCTGGAAGATCATCGCGATCTTCTGGCCGCGGACCTTGCGGCGCTCCTCGTTGCCCATCTTGAGCATGTCCCGGCCGCGGTACAGGATCTCGCCCTGCGTCACCTTGCCCGGGGGCATGTCCAGGATGCCCATGATGGTCTGCGCCGTCACGGACTTGCCGGAGCCGGACTCGCCGAGCACGGCGAGCGTCTCACCGGCGGCGACGGAGTAGTTGACTCCGTTCACCGCCTTGGCGATCCCGTCCCGGGTGTGGAACTCCACGTGGAGGTCCTTGACCTCCAGGAGCGGGGTACCGACTTCGAGACGTTCGTTCTTCTGGTCGTTCTCGATCACGGTGGTCATCGGGTCGTCACCTCTTCTCTCAGCGGAGCTTCGGGTCGAGGGCGTCGCGCACCGCGTCGCCGAGCATGATGAAGGCCAGGACGGTGATGCTCAGCATTCCGGCCGGGAAGAACAGGGCGAACGGAGCCGTCCGGATCACCTTCTGGGCCGAGTTGATGTCGATGCCCCAGGAGATGGTCGGGTCCTGCAGACCGATGCCGAGGAAGCTCAGCGTCGCCTCGGTGGCGATGTAGCCGCCGAGCGCGATGGTGGCGACGACGATCACCGGGGCGATCGCGTTCGGCAGGATGTGCTTGAACAGGATCCGGCCGGTGCCGGCGCCGAGCGCCTTGGCGGCGGTCACGAAGTCGGCCTGCTTGACCGTGATGACCGAGCCGCGCATGACGCGGGTCATCTGGGTCCAGCCCAGGGCGACCAGCGCGAAGACCACGCTCCACACCGTGCGGGAGGTGAAGGCGTTCAGGATCACCAGCGAGCCGAGCAGCAGCGGGATGCCGAAGAAGATGTCGGTGACCCGGGAGATGATCGTGTCGACCCAGCCCCCGAAGTAGCCGGCGAGCATACCGGCGATGCCGCCGAGGATGGTCACACCCACGGTGACGCAGATGCCGACCACGACCGAGGCGCGGGCGCCGTACAGGACGCGGGCGTAGATGCTGCGGCCCTGGAGGTCGTAGCCGAACCAGTCCGCCTCGAAGAAGTGGCTGTAGTTCGGCTTCGTCAGGTAGTGGTTGCGCAGGTCGCCGGCGCGCGGGTCCACCGAGGTGAACAGGCTCGGGGCGATCGCGATCACGATCAGCAGCAGGATGAGCAGCGCGGAGATCACGAAGATCGGCTTGCGGCGCAGGTCGTTCCAGGCGTCGGAGCCGAGGCTGCGGGCCTTCTCCTGCTTCGCCGGCGCGGTGTCCGCCGTGCGCTGGGCCGGGATGTTGTCCTCGGCGGTCTTCTTCTCGGTCAGATCAGGCATAACGGATCCTCGGGTCCAGGACCGCGTAAAGCAGGTCGACGATCAGTCCGGCGGCCAGGTACACGATCACCAGGAAGGCGACGAAGCCGGAGACGGTCGCGCCCTCCTTCATGTTGATCGCCTGGTAGAGCGCGTGGCCGACACCCTGGACGTTGAAGATGCCCTCGGTGACGATCGCACCGCCCATCAGGGCGCCGAGGTCGGTGCCGAGGAAGGTGACCACCGGGATCAGCGAGTTGCGCAGCAGGTGGGTGCCGATCACCTTCCGGCGCGGCAGGCCCTTGGCCACCGCGGTCCGGACGTAGTCGGCCTTGGTGTTCTCGGCTATGGAGGTACGGGTGAGGCGCGCGACGTAGGCCAGCGACAGCGAGCCGAGCACGACGGCCGGCAGCACCAGCTGGGTGATGTCGTTGCTGTCCTGCACGGTCGGGGTGACCCACTTCAGGTTCTGCCCGAAGATCGTCTGGAAGACGAAGCCCAGCACGGGGACCGGGATCGAGATCAGCAGCAGGGTCAGGACCAGGGCGCCCTTGTCGAACGCCTTGCCACGGCGCAGGCCCGCGAACAGGCCGATGCCGATGCCCAGCACGATCTCGATGGCGAACGCGAACAGCGCGAGCCGGACAGTGACCGGAAGCGCCTCGGTGATCTTGTCGAGCACCGGACGTCCGTCCAGGGCGGTGCCGAAGTCGCCGGTGAGCAGCTTCCCCATGTAGGAGAAGTACTGCTGCAGCAGCGGCTGGTCGAGTCCTTGCTGGTGCTTCAGAGCTGCAAGCTGCACCGGGTCCGGCGCCTTGTCGCCCCACAGCGCTGCCAGCGGGTCACCGGGCAGCAAGTGCACCATGAAAAAGATGAGTGCGGTGGTTCCGAGGAACACCGGAATCATCTGGAGCAGTCGCCTCGCGACAAAGCGCCCCATCGTGCCTCCATGTATGACTCTGCCGGGCCCGTCAACCCGGCCAGAGATAAGTCGGCGTGCCAACGGCCGGTGCCAGTCCTCGCCCTTGTGGGGATGGGACGGGCACCGGCCGTTGTCACCGGGTCAGGCGGTGCCGACCGATTACTTCTTCTTGACCTCGACGTCGGTGTAGACCGGGTCGCCGAAGGAGTTGAACTTGACGTTCTGGACCTTGTTGGAGAAGCCGGAGTTGGTCTTGTAGTACCAGAGCGGGATGGCCGGCATGTCCTTGGCCAGCACCTCCTCGGCCTTCTCGTACAGCTCCGCGGTCTTCTCGACCGAGGTGGCCGCGTCCGCGTCGTGGGCCAGCTTGTCGAACTCGGGGCTCGAGTAGCCGGCGTCGTTCGCCGCGGCACCGGTGCCGTAGACGTCCCGCAGGAAGTTGGCGTTCAGCGGGTAGTCCTGCACCCAGCCGGTACGCATCATGCTGGGGACGGTCTTCTTGGTGACGATGTCACGCGCGGTCTTGAAGTCCGGCTTCGGGTCACCGAGGCACTCGACGCCGGTCGCCTGGCGGATCGAGTTGCAGACCGCGTCGACCCACTCCTTGTGACCACCATCGGAGTTGTACAGGATGGTGATCTTCTTGCCGGGAACGCCGCCGCCCTCTTCGATGAGCTGCTTGGCCTTCTCCGGGTTGTACTTGCAGGCGTCGCCGCAGGTGCCGGCCTTGTAGCCCATGACGCCCGGCGCCACGAACGAGTCGGCGGGCTGACGGCTGTTGTTCAGCACCGTCTTGGTGATGGTGTCGCGGTCGATCGCCATCGACAGGCCCTGGCGGACCTTGGCCTTGTCCTGGCCGGACCACTCGGCGTTGTACAGCGCGAACGAGATGTTCTGGATCGCGCCCTGCGCCTGGTCGACCGCGCGCTTGCCCAGGTCGTCCTTGTACTTCGGCAGGTCGGTCGAGTCGACCTGGTCCAGCACGTCCAGCGTGTCGGACATCAGGTCCTTGTACGCGGCCTCGGGCGAGGTGTAGGCGCGGAAGACGATGCCGCCGTTCTTCGCCTTGTTGCTGCCCGCGTACTTGTCGTTCGCGGCCAGCGTGACGGCCTTGTTGTGCTCCCACGAGACGAACTTGTAGGGGCCGTTGCCGACCGGCTTCTCGCCGTAGCCCTTCGGGTCCGCGAAGAAGCCCTCGGGCAGCGGGAAGAAGGCCGAGTAGCCGAGCTTGTACGTGAAGTACGAGACGGGGCTGGACAGTTCGATGGTGAAGTGGGTGTCGTCGATGACCTTGAGGCCCGACATCTCCTTCGCCGTCGGGTCGCCCTTGTCCTTGTCCGGGTGGACGGCGTCGTAGCCGACGATGTCCGAGAACCAGTCCGAGTTGATCTGGTTGTTCGCCGGGTTGGCCGACCAGTTCCACGAGTTCACGAAGGACTTGGCGGTGACCGGGGTGCCGTCGTGGAAGGTCCAACCGGACTTCAGCGTGACGGTGTAGGTCTTGGCGTCGGTGGTCTCGATCTTGTCGGCCACCTGGTTGCGCAGGGCGCCGGTCGCGGGGTCGTAGTCGACAAGGCCCGTGAAGAGCTGCTTGACGATACGGCCGCCCTGGTTCTCCATGGCGTTCGCGGGCTGCAGCGGACGCTGCGGCTCGGCGCTCTGGTAGCTGAAGGTGCCCTGGGGGTCGACCGCAGCGCCATCGGAGCTGCCCCCGGAGGAGCTGCCGCCGCTGCTACAAGCAGTCGCGGCAAGGGCGACCGCAACAGCTGCGACAACCCACTTGGCCTGGCTCCCACCACGCATGGGTGTGCCTCCTGAATTCGACGTTGCAACGAGGAGAGCACTGCGGAACGGTTCTCACCGGACCCGCTGTGCCGTCCGCGCTCGTGGTTTCGGCGCGCACCCCTGCGCGTTCACCCTTGACCCGAGCCTGACTGCACCCACTATCCGTCACGCACGGACACGAAAGTGACCAGTGACGATCTCAATTAGGTCACATGAACAGTCGGTAAGTTTCGAAAACCGGACATTTGAGACATAGCCAGACAGGCACCAAACGGACAGTCGTCACGGATGACGAACTGTCACGTCCGCTCAGCGGACACTCAGGTGTGATGAGCGCTATTCCGTTAATAGCGGCCCCGACAACTTGGAGTAGTTGAAAAAGTTCGCCCCCCTCTCCACTGGAAAGGGGGGCGAATCATTCCGGCCAATGGCCGTTCAGTGCGTCCGGATCACGCCTTCTTGGCGCGCGAGGCGCTACGACCGCGGTCCTTCTGGTCCAGGACGACCTTACGGATGCGAACCGTCTCCGGGGTCACCTCGATGCACTCGTCCTCGCGGCAGAACTCCAGCGACTGCTCCAGCGAGAGCTTGCGCGGCGGCACCAGGTTCTCCGTGGTGTCGGAGGAGGCCGCACGCATGTTGGTGAGCTTCTTCTCCTTGGTGATGTTGATGTCCATGTCGTCCTGGCGCGAGTTCTCGCCGACGATCATGCCCTCGTACACCTCGGTGGTGGGCTCGACGAACAGCGTGCCGCGCTCCTGGATGCCCATCATCGCGAACGGCGTCACGACGCCCGCGCGGTCCGCCACCAGCGAACCGTTGTTGCGCATCCGCAGCTCGCCGAACCACGGCTCGTGGCCCTCGAAGATGCTGTGCGCGATACCCGTGCCACGGGTGTCGGTCAGGAACTGGGTCCGGAAGCCGATCAGGCCGCGCGACGGGACGATGAACTCCATGCGGACCCAGCCGGAGCCGTGGTTCGTCATGGTCTCCATGCGGCCCTTGCGGGTCGCCATCAGCTGGGTGATCGCGCCGAGGTACTCCTCGGGGCTGTCGATGGTCATCCGCTCGACCGGCTCGTGGGTCTTGCCGTTGATGACCTTGGTGACGACCTGCGGCTTGCCGACGGTCAGCTCGAACAGCTCCCGGCGCATGGTCTCGACCAGGATGGCCAGCGCCAGCTCGCCACGGCCCTGGACCTCCCAGGCGTCCGGACGCTCGGTCGGCAGCACGCGCAGCGAGACGTTACCGATCAGCTCGCGGTCCAGGCGGTCCTTCACCATGCGGGCGGTGACCTTGTGGCCCTTGCCGCCCTTGCCGACCAGCGGCGAGGTGTTGGTGCCGATGACCATCGAGATGGCCGGCTCGTCCACCGTGATGAGCGGCAGCGCGACCGGGTTCTCCAGGTCGGCCAGGGTCTCGCCGATCATGATGTCCGGGATGCCCGCGACGGCGCAGATGTCGCCGGGGCCGGCCACCTCGGCCGGCTTGCGGGTGAGCGCCTCGGTCATCAGCAGCTCGGTGATCTTGACCTGCTGGACCGAGCCGTCGCGCTTCATCCACGCGACCTGCTGGCCCTTGCGCAGCTCGCCCTGCTCGACGCGGCAGAGCGCGATACGGCCGAGGAAGTTGTCGGCGTCCAGGTTGGTGACGTGCGCCTGGAGCGGTGCGTCCTCTTCGAAGGTCGGGGCCGGGACGTGCGCCAGGATGGTGGAGAAGAACGGCTCCAGCGAGTCGCTGTCGGCCGGCACGGTGCCGTTCTCCGGCTTGGTCATCGAGGCGACGCCGTCACGCGCACAGGCGTAGACGATCGGGAACTCGATCTGGTCCTCGGTGGCGTCCAGGTCCAGGAACAGGTCGTAGGTCTCGTTGATGACCTCGTCGATCCGGGAGTCCGCACGGTCCGTCTTGTTGATGCACAGGATGACCGGCAGCTTGGCCGTCAGCGCCTTGCGCAGCACGAAGCGGGTCTGCGGCAGCGGACCCTCGGAGGCGTCGACCAGCAGCACGACCGCGTCGACCATCGACAGGCCGCGCTCGACCTCGCCACCGAAGTCGGCGTGGCCCGGGGTGTCGATGATGTTGATCGTGACCGGCGCGCCACCCTCCTTGGGGTGGTACTTGACGGCGGTGTTCTTCGCGAGAATGGTGATGCCCTTCTCGCGCTCCAGGTCGTTCGAGTCCATCATGCGGTCGTCGAGATGCTGGTGGGCGGCGAAGGCGCCGGCCTGCTTCAGCATGGCGTCGACCAGCGTGGTCTTGCCGTGGTCGACGTGGGCGACGATGGCGACGTTACGGATGTCGTTGCGCGTGGGCATGCCTTGCTGATTCTCCCGGAATCGTGGGTTGCGGCGCCCGGCTGCGTGACGCGCACTTGCGATCGCTGTCGATCGCCGCCGCCCGTTCCGCCTGCTACTACCGGTCCACCCGCCGGGCACATCGACATGCCTCGGCTTCCTCCTATCGTACGGGGAAGGGCCCAGGTGGGCAGAAACGGGCAGGTGGGGCGGGATCAAGATCACAGATGGATCACCCGGTCTTCACCCCACGGCCGCGCTCCGACAGTCTTCCGTTCGTGATCCGACGGAATGCCTGACCGTCCGCCGCCGCCCCGGGCCGGGGCCGCTACCGGGACGCCCGGCGCCCGGCGGAACGGCTTCCGTCGCGCCGGGGCCACATCTCCCGGCTGCTCATCGCCGGGCCCGTGGCCGGAGTCCGGGAGGGCTAACGTCGGCGGCCGATGTCCTGGAAGCGCGGCCCGCCGAAACCGAACGCTCCGGCGCCCGCCACGTCCTCCCGGACGGCGACCAGCTCCGGCCGCTGGTAGAGCGGCACCGAGTGGCCGAGCTGCCAGATCCGGACGTCCGCCTCCTGGAGCAGGCCCAGTCGAGCCTCCGGGTCCGGTTCGGCGGACGCCCGGTCGAACAGCCGGTCGATCTCCTCGGTGCCGCTGCGGCCGTAGTTGCCCCCGGGGTCGAGGGCGCCGTCGGCGTCGGGGCGCGGCTTGGCGTAGACCGGGCGCTGCTCACCGGCCGGGCTGGGGCCGGCCGGCCAAGAGAACAGCGCCAGGTCGTAGTCCCCGGTGGCCAGGTGGTCCCGGACGAAGGTCTCGGCGGGCGCCGTCACCGGCTTCAGGGCGATCCCGGACTCGGCGAGGCCGGCGGTGAGCGCGTCAGCGGTGCGCCTGGCGGTCGCGGAGCCGGCCGGGACGAGCAGGGTGAGGGCGAGTTCCTTCCCGTCCTTCGTCCGGGTGCCCCCGCCGGCGGGCCGCCGCCAGCCCGCCCCGTCGAGCAGCCGGGCCGGGTCGGCCGGACCGGCCGCCGCGCTGTTGTCCCGGTAGCCCTCCTGGTCACCGGCGAACAGGTGGCTGCCGAGCGGTGCGCCGGGCAGGCCGAGCGGGGTGAGCGCGGCGTCGGCGATCCGCCGCCGGTCGACGGCCCGGGTGAGGGCCCGCCGGACGGCCGGGTCGGTGAGCGGGCCGCGGGCGGCGTTGAGGGTGAGCTGGGTGAGCGAGGGCGAGGCCGCCCGGTGCAGGGTGACGCCGGGCAGCGACTCGGCCCGCCGCAGGGCCGAGGCCGCCGCCTCGGGTGCGGCCTCGGCTGCGGGAGTCGGCGCCGGGGTGGACGAGGAGGGCGGGGCGGACGCGGACGCGGACGGGGAGGGCGAGGCGGAGGCCGGGGCCGGCGGCACCGCCCGGTCCACCGCGGCGGTGAGCGTCGCGATGTCCAGCCGGTCCTGGTCGAGCGCGTCCAGCCGCTGCTCGGGCGGCACGGCGAGGAAGTCGATCCGGTCGGTCATCGGCCGGTCGCCCCACCAGAGCGGGTTGCGGGTCAGGGTGACCCGCCCGCCGTCGGCGTCGTACCGGGAGACGGTGTACGGCCCGGCCCCCGGGTGGCCGCCGCCGGTCAGCGCCCGGTTGAAGGCCTCCGGGGTGGCGGTCTCGGCCGCCGGGTAGAGCGGCGCGAACAGTGAGCGCCACTCGGCGTACGGCCGTCGGAAGGTGACCCGCACCTCGTGCGGGTCGGCGCCCTGGGCGATCGAGTCGATGGCGTCGTACCCGGCCGGGTGCCCGCCCCGGTAGGCCGGGTCCAGGCCGGAGAGGGCGGCCCGCTGGGCGGCGAAGTCCGCGGCCGTCGGCGGGGTGCCGTCGCTCCAGACGGCGCGCGGGTTGAGCCGGTAGGTGACCACCTGCGGCTGCTGCCCGGGCGGGGTGGACTCGGCGCCCGCCAGGTAGTCCGGATCGGGTTCGAGCCGTCCGTGCGCGTCGGGGCGGAACAGCGAGGGGTACAGCGCGTGGGCGAGCAGCGCCGAGTCGGCGGTCGCCGCGCGCTGGTAGACGTTCAGCGTGGCCGGGACGCCGTCCACCGCCCAGCGCAGCGTGCCCCCGTCACGGACGGTGCCGCGGTCGACGGGCCGGACGTCCCCGGTGGCCGTGGTGGGATCGGCCGAGGGCGGCGCGGGGGCGGGGGTCCGGCCGGGGGTGTGGCCGGCGGAGCAGCCGCCGAGACCGGCGGCGAGCAGCAGCGCGGCGGCTGCGGCGGTGAGCTGGCGGACGCGCATGGCGGCCATCGAACGCCGCCCGCCCGGCCCGGCCGGTGCCGACACGGCGGGCCGGGGGCGACTGCACCCTTCCGGCCCAACCCCGTACGGCCCGGCCCGTACGGCCCCCGGCCCTTTCCAGCCCGGCTACAGCGCCAGCTCGAACCAGACGATCTTGCCCTTCGGCGTGCGCCGGCTGCCCCAGCGCTCGGCGAGCAGGCTGACCAGCTGCAGCCCGCGCCCGCCCTCGTCGGTCTCCTGGGCGCGCCGCTGCCGGGGCTGGGCGTAGCCGTCGTCCCAGACCTCGCACACCAGGCCGCGGTCGCGCAGCAGCCGCAGCCTGATCTCGCCGCGCCCGTGCTTGAGCGCGTTGGTGACCAGCTCGCTGACCAGCAGCTCGGTGGTGTCGACCAGTTCCTCCAGCCCCCGGGACAGCAGCCAGCTGCAGGCCAGCTCGCGGGCCTTGGCGACGGAGGTGGGCTCGGGCGGCAGGTCCCAGTTGCCCACCGCGTCCTCGGGGAAGGCGTGCACCTTGGCCATCAGCAGGGCGATGTCGTCCTCGCCGTGGTGCGGGTTGAGCTCCCCGAGCACGTGGTCGCAGAGCTCTTCCAGGCCCTTGCCCTCGGCGGACAGCGCGGTGCGGAAGGAGCGCAGCCCCTCGTCCAGCTGGTGCTTGCGGCTCTCCACCAGGCCGTCGGTGTAGAGGCCGAAGACGGCGCCGTCCGGAAGGTCGAACTCGACCTCCTCGAAGGGCTCGCCGCCGACGCCGAGCGGCAGGCCGGGCGGTACGTCGAGCATCCGGGCGCCCTCGCCGGGGCTGAGCAGGACGGGCGGCAGGTGGCCGGCGTTGGCGATCCAGCAGCGCCGGCTGACGGCGTCGAAGACCGCGTAGACGCAGGTCGCCAGGTAGACCTCGCGGGCCTCCTCGTCGGCGGTCGAGGTGAGCCGGCCGTACGGGGTGGGCGGGCCGACCGGCACCGAGTCGTCGCCGAGGCCGCGGGCGATCTCGTCCAGGGCGGTGAGCACCTCGCCCGGCTCCAGGTCGAGCATGGCCAGGGTGCGGACGGCGGTGCGCAGTTGGCCCATGGCGACGGCGGCGCGCAGGCCGCGGCCCATCACGTCGCCGATGACCAGCGCGGTGCGGTTGCCGGGGAGCTGGATGACGTCGAACCAGTCGCCGCCGACCTCGGTGTTGTTGTTGCTGGGCAGGTAGCGGCAGGCGATCTCCAGGCCGCTGGCGGCCGGGTTGCCCGGGGGCAGCAGGCTGCGCTGGAGGATCAGCGCGCGCTCGTGCTCGCGGCGGTAGAGCCTGGCGTTGTCGATGCAGACGGCGGCGCGGGCGACGAGTTCCTCGGCGATGGCGACGTCGCGGGCGTCGAAGGGCTCGCTGCCGATCGCCCGGGAGAGCTGGACGAGGCCGAGCACCTGGTCGCGGGCGACCAGCGGGACGATCAGGGTGGAGCGCAGCAGCGGGTCGCGGCCGGGCTCGGGGACGACGCTGCGGCCGGTGCGCAGCGCCCGGGCGTGCGGGGAGCGGCGCGGGTAACAGAGGGTGCCGCCGGCCTCGGCGATCGGCAGGCCGGTGACCGAGCCGAGTACCGAGGAGGCGCCGCCGATCACGCTGGAGACGGCGACCCGGCGCAGTTCGCCGCTGCCGTCGGTGAGGACGGTGTCGCCGAGCCGGCCGGCGCTGGGGACGGTCTCGCCGGAGAGCAGCGCGGTGTAGAGGTCGACGGTGGCGAGGTCGCAGAACGGCGGGACGACGACGTCCAGCAGTTCCTTGGCGGTGGTCTCCAGGTCGAGCGTGGAGCCGATGTGCGCGCTGGCCTCGTTGAGCAGGGCGAGGTTGCGGCGCACGCCGTCGGCCTCGCGCTCGGCGACGTGCCGGCTGGTGACGTCGGAGACCTGTCCGGCGACGCCCATGGTCTGTCCGACGGCGCCGTTGAGGCGGTACAGCGAGACGGCCCAGAGCCGGTTGCCCTCGCGGGTCGGGACGGCGCCGTGGAAGCGCAGGTCGAAGACGGGCTCGCCGGTGGCGAGGACCTTGCGCAGGGCGGCGCTGAGCCGGTCCGCCTCGGACGGCGGGAAAAGGTCGTGCGGGGTGAGGCCCTCCAGGTCGGTGGGGACCAGGCCCATGCCGGAGGCGAAGGCGTCGTTGACCCGCTGGAGGCGCAGCCGTTCGTCGAAGAGCACGAAGCCGGTGGGCGTCTGCCCGAAGACGGCCTCGGAGGCGGCGAGGTCGGTCTCGATCCGGCGCAGCCGCCCGAGGTCGACGGCCAGGCAGGTGGCGCCGGCGGTGGGCAGGGCGCTGTCGGGCATCAGGTAGAGCTCGGCGAGGCCTTCGCTGCCGTCGGCGTCCCGGTAGGGGGTGGTGCCGACCCACTCCTCGCCCGCCAGGGTGCGTTCCAGCCGGGCGCGGCCGCGCTGCCAGAGCTCGCGGGGGACGAAGGTGCTGACCGGGTCGGCGCCGACGGCTTCGGCGGCCGGGACGCCGAAGAACTCGGCGGCGCGCTCGCTCCACTGGCTGATCCGCCCGTCGGGGCCGATCGCGAAGGTCGCGACCCGGATGTAGTCGTAGATCGAGCCGGGGTCGCCGACGCCCCATGGTTGGGTCTCGGCGACGGGGTGGGCGCCGCGGCTCGCGGTGTCCCCTCCCGGCGGGGCCGCCGGTACGGGCAGGTGCAGCGAACCGGCCTGCCCGGGTACCGCGGCATGACCGCTGCCGCTCGGCGCGTTCCGCGCCGGAGTGCTGTTCAACGGACCGACCCCTCCAACCCGCGACCGTCCGGATGTCGAGAAGACCGAGTATTCATCATCGAGGGGTACGTTCACACGCCCTCAACATCACAACATCAGATCGGGCGAAGGTTTTTGTCCTACCGCCCGCGCAACCACAATGCCACGCTCGCGCCCCCTTTCGGAGCGCGCGCTCCCCCCTGACCCCCGATGGCATATGCGGCACGGCTCTCCTGGCGTTCGTTCCGGGGCCGCTCGACTCACGACTCGTCGGGCTCATTACCCGGCAGCGCCTGCTCGAACCAGACCACCTTGCCGATCCCCTCGGCCCGGGCGCCCCAGCGCAGCGCCAGCCGGCGGACCAGCTCCAGGCCCCTGCCGCCCTCGTCGGCCTCGGCCGCGTGGCGCTCCCGGGGCGGGTCGGGCAGCGGGTCGGAGATCTCGACCAGCATCGTCTCGCCGAGCGTCAGCCGTACCCCGATGGGGGCGCTGGCGTACCGGACGGCGTTCGTGACCAGCTCGCTGACCAGCAGCTCGGCGGTGTCGGTGAGCGCCTCGACGCCCCACTCGGCGAGCGTGGAGCGGACCAGCCGGCGGGCCCGGGAGACGGCGGTGGGCTCGGCCGGCAGCGTCCAGCCGGCCGTCGGGGTGCCCGCCTGGCCGTGGCCGAGCCGGGCCAGCAGCAGGGCGACGTCGTCGGGCTCGCGGCCCTGTTCCATGGTGTCGAGCACGGCCTCGCAGGCCGCCTGGATGGAGGCGTGCGGCTCCTGGAGCACGGTGACCAGCCGACCGAGGCCGACGTCCAGGTCCTTGTCCCGGGACTCCACCAGGCCGTCGGTGCACAGGGCGAGCAGGCTGCCCTCGGGGATCTTGAGTTCGACCGACTCGAACGGGACTCCGCCCACGCCGAGCGGGGCACCGGAGGGCAGGTCGAGGATCCGGCCGGAGCCGCCGGGCAGCGGGCCACCGGTGCGGGTCGGCTCCCCGGCCTCCCGGCCCGGCACCACCAGCACCGGCGGGATGTGCCCGGCCTTGGCGACGGTCAGCCGGGCCGTCGCCGGGTCGAAGACGGCGTAGACGCAGGTGGCGAGCAGCGCCTCGTCCGGGCCCTGGGCGAGGTCGTCGGCCAGTTCGTGGACGTGCCGCAGCAGGACGTCGGGCGGGAGGTCGAGGGCGGCCAGCACCCGGACGGCGGTGCGCAGCCGGCCCATGGTGGCGGCGGCCCGCAGGCCGTGGCCCATCACGTCGCCGACCACCAGCGCGGTGCGGTCGCCGGGCAGCGGGATGACGTCGAACCAGTCGCCGCCGACCTCGGTGCCGCTGCTGCCGGGCACGTACCGGTAGGCGACCTCGACGCCGGTGGGCTGCGGGACCTGCTGCGGGAGCAGGGTGCGCTGGAGGGTGAGCGCGGCGGTGCGCTCGCGGGCATAGAGCCGGGCGTTGTCCAGCGAGCTGCCGGCCCGGTCGGCGAGCTCGACGGTGAAGGCCAGGTCGTCCCGGTCGAAGCCCTCGCGGTAGCCGGCCCGGCTGACCAGCAGCAGGCCGATCACGATGCCGCGGGCGCGCAGCGGGACGACCAGCAGCGAGTGCACGCCGAGGTCCCGGGCGGCCTGCATCTTGGGGTCGCCGGGGTAGGTGACGTCGTCCAGCTGGTCGGCGCCGGAGAGCAGTTCGGGCACTCCGGTGCGCAGCACCCGGCCGCAGGCGGAGTCCTCGGCGAAGGTGATCCGGGCGCCGCGGCGCAGCATCACCTCGACCTCGGGGCCGTCCTGGACGGAGGCGGTGCCGAGCTGGAGCAGCGAGGTGCGCCGGTCGTGGCCGTGCCGGGGCAGGTCGTCGCCGTGGGCGACGGCCTGGAGCAGGATCACCGCGGAGTGGTCGGTGAGCCGGGGGACGACCGAGCTGGCGAGTTCCTGGGCGATCCGGGAGGCGTCCAGCAGGTCGCCGACCCGGGAGCCGAACTCGTTGAGCAGCGAGAGCCGGCGCCGGGCGTGCTCGACCTTGGCGACCGCCCGGTAGCGCTCGGTCACGTCCATCACGGTGCCGGAGATGCCGAGCACCCGGCCGGAGCGGTCGGTCATCCGGCTGTAGGAGATCGACCGGTAGCCGGCCCGGGTGGTGACCGGGGAGGCCAGGGTGACGTCGATGACCGGCTCGCCGGTGGCCAGCACCTGGCGCTGGATGGAGGTGATCTCGTCGGCGGCCCGCTCGGGCAGGGTCTCCCCGGTGGTGCGGCCGACGTGGTCCTCCAGCGCGACGCCGTTCATCTCGGCGAGGGTCTGGTTGACGGCGGTGTAGCGCAGGTCGGTGTCCAGGATGGCGATGCCCAGCGGGGACTGCTCGAACAGCGCGTCGCGGACCGCGAGGTCGCGCTCGACGGCTTGTACGGCCGCCGCCTCGGCCAGGTTGACCTGGAGGAACGGGGTGCCGTCGCCGTCCACCAGGAGGGAGATCCGGGCGTCCACGGCGACCGGCACGCCGTCGCGGTCGCGCAGCTCCGCGTAGCCGGCCCAGCGGCCGTGCCGCAGGGTGTCCTGGATCGCGGCCCGGATCCGGACGACCTGCTCCTGGTCGGGGATCAGCTCCTCGATCCGGCGGCCCACCAGCAGCTCGTTCGGCCAGCCGAGCAGTTCCTCGGCGGCGGGGCTCCAGAGCACCACCCGGCCCGCGGTGTCCAGGATCGCGATGGCCACCTTGAGCATGTCGAGCAGACTGCCCTCGGGCGGTGCGCCGGGGCCGTTCGGGGCGTCGCCGGGGCCGCCGGGGAACGGCCGCCCGGGGCGGCTGCGCAGGCCGGACCGGGGGCCCGGTTCGGGCAGCGCCAGGGTCGGTGCGGGCTGGACGGGCCGGGCGGCGGGGGCGGCGACGGTTCCGCGGCGGCGGCCGGCCTCCGGCTGGGGCGCGGCCGGACGGGTGGCGCGGCGCAGTCGGGCGCGGGCGGCGGCACTGCCTGCGGTTCCCGCCCGCCGCTCTCCCCCGCCGTTCCCGGTACTCGACACCGACGGGGCCTCCGGCTCTGGTCGGGATCGGCTTCGCCGGCTGGGGGGCGGCTCACCGATGGTGACGAATGGTCCCGAAAAGTGACATACCCAGCAGAGCCCAGGCTATCCCGGTGGCCGGGTCGTCTTGTCCGATTGACCTACCCGGCGGACTGCGCGTCGTCCTCCGTTTCGGGGGCGGATCCCGATCCGGCTTCCGGCGCGGCTCCTGTCTCGGCCTCTGCCCCGGCGCCCGGTCCGGCTTCCCTCCCGGACCCTGTCCCGGTGAGCAGTCGGGCCACGTGCGGCAGGACGTCCCGGTCGTGGTCGATCCAGTCGACGGCGTCCAGCTCGTCCGGCCCCAGCCAGCGGAGCGCGTCGTGCTCCTGGAGCGCGCGCGGCTCGCCGGCCACCAGCTCGGCGGCCCAGAAGCGCAGCTCCAGGCCGGGGCGCACGGCCCACGCGCCCGGCAGCCGCGACAGCGCCCGCGCTCGTACGCCCAGCTCCTCCAGCAGCTCGCGCTCCAACGCCTGCGGCTCGGTCTCACCGGGCTCGGCCTTCCCGCCCGGGAACTCCCACCGCCCGGCCACCGGCGCGGGCCCGACGCGCCGGGCCGCGAGCACCCGGCCGTCGTGGACCAGCGCGCCGCCGACCACGATCCTGGGCCCGGCGGGGAGGTCGGCCGACCGGTCGGCGAGGTGGTCCGTACGGCGGTCGGCGTGCGTGGCGTCCATGCGCCCGACCCTACGGGCTCAGGCGTTCCGGGGAGCGTCGTTCCCGGTCCGGCTCCCGTTCCCGGCCGCATCCGCCGCACCGGCCGTCCCGGCCTCGTCGACCGCCTCGACCCAGTACAGCTGCTTGTGGCCGCGGGCCTCCAGTTCGGCCGCCCTCCGCAGCGCCTCGGCGCGGTCCAGGTCCTTGGCGACCAGGAAGCGGTTGCCGTTGTCGTCCTGTCGCATCACCCGGTAGGTGCCCATGCCGGGCAGGGTATCCGCCACCCCTCGGGCCGTCACTCCCCGGCCGCCGGGCGGCGCCCGTCGCGGTGCGGGCCGTCACGCGCGGTCCGTCGTGCCCCCGGCGCGCGGTGCCGTCGTGCCCCCGGCGCGCGTGGGGGTCGGGCCGGGGGCACGCCCCCGACGCTACGCACGGCGCGCTACCGGCAGGTACGGGCCCGGTTAACGCCCGGTAACCGGCGGCACGGCGGCTCAGACCCGCAGGTCGGGCGCCTGCTCACCGGTGGACAGGTCCAGCCCGCGCCGGAGCTCCACGGTCAGCGGCACCGTCTTGGCCACCAGCGCCTTGGCCCGGCGCGCGGCACCCACCGGGTCGGCGGCGGAGTCCACGGTGTCCCAGGCGGCGGCCGCCTGCGACTGGGCCTCGGCCAGCTTGGCCGCCTTCGGCTGGACCCCGGCCGGCCAGGGCGTCGCCGGCGAGCCGAGCGCGGCGGCCTCGGCCCGGGAGGCGGCGGCCGTCCGGCGGGCCCAGGCCCCGTACTCCTCCGGCTCCGCGTCCTTCTTCGGCTCGTCCTGGTAGACGTCGTTGAAGGCCCGGACCGCCTCCAGGTAGGCCAGTTGCGGCGCGGTCAGGCTGCTCCGGTCGGTGCGGACGGTGCCCCGGTGCTGGGCACCGCTGTCCTCGAAGGCGCAGGTGACGTAGCGCTCGCCGGACGCCCAGTTGTCCGCGGTCGGGTAGAGGTAGACGTCGTCCATGCCGTCCGGGACGGCCCACTGGTCGAGCGCGTAGTCGCCCAGCACCTTGCGGCACAGGGCGGCGGCCGACGCCCGGACCCGGCTCTCGCCCGGGTAGGCGCCGTCGCCCGAGGGCATCCCGGCGGTGCCGGCCACCTCGCCGTGGTGCGGCTCGGCACAGGGCACCCGGCGCACCCAGTACACCGTCTCGTCGCCGCCGCCGTTCCGCACCGAGCCCCCCTCCGGGGAGCTGTAGCAGTCGCCGGCCTTGAGCGCCGACCAGTGCACGGAACCCGGCGGGGCCTTCGGGGCCTGCCCGAACCGGCCGCCGTTCGCCGAGCTGAAGTCCGCCGCGCCCAGCAGCAGCGCCAGCAGCACCGTGCCGATCGTGCCGAGCACCACGCCGGTCACCGCCATGCCGTGGCCGCGCTCCTTGCGGCGGCTGATCTGGACCAGCGCCACGATGCCGAACCCCAGGGCCAGCGGGGCCGCCAGGACCAGGGAAGTCACCAGAGAGGCGACCGCGAAGGCGTTGGTGGGGGCGGGGGCGAGGGGCTGCGGATACGGGTACGGGAGGCCGGGCTGCGGGTACGGGGACCCGGGCTGGAGTCCGGACTGCGCGGAGGGCGTGACGGAGGCCCAGCCGCCGGCGGGCAGCGGATGCGGCGGCGGGGGCGGGGCGGCCGACGACAGGGCGGCGGCCGGCGCGGGCGCGGCGGCCGGGGCGGGCGCGGCGGCCGGGGCGGCCCAGGGGTCGGCGGGGGCTTCGGGGGTCGCGGGGGCTTCGGGGGTCGCGGGGGGCACGAGCACCGGCTCGGCGGCGGGCTCGGGCTGCGCCGGGGCCGCTGTCGGGGCGGGGGCCGGGTCCGGGTCCGGGTCCGGGTCCGAGGCGGGCTCCTCGGCCTCCTTGCGGAAGTCCACCCGGGGGTCGTGGCCCGCCGGCGCCGGCGAAGCGGCCGGAGCCGGCGCACCGGGCCCCGGATCCGTACCGGTGCCCGGGTCCGTCCCGGTGCCCGCGCCCGGATCCGTCCGCGCGGTCGGCTCCGACCCCGGGGCGGACAGCTCGGACTCAGGCTTGGACACGTGGACTCCCCCAACCCGCCGGGGCGGGCATCGGCTCGGCGGGCATCGGCTCGGCGTTCGCCACCATGGCTCGGACCCGAACGGGCCCGGTGTGAACGGTCGCGCGACTTTACCCGATCTTTCCGAACGCCCGCCCGACCCGCCCCCGACCCTGCCCCCGGCCCGCCTCGGCCCCCCGGCCGACCGCTCAGCCGCGGGCCAGGATCTCGCCGTGCAGCATCGAGAACCACCCGTCCCCGGCGGCGCTCCACTCGCGCCAGCCGTCCGCGATCCGCTCCGGTTCGCCCTGCTCCGCGTAGCCCCGCTCGACCACGGTCCGGCCCAGCGCGGTACCGGTCACCCGGTCCGCCCACATCCCGCCCCACCAGTCGCGCTGCCCGGGCGTCGCGAACGTCCAGGTGGTGGCGCTCGCGGTGACCTCGGCGAAGCCGGCCGCGCGGGCCCAGGACAGCAGCCGCCGGCCGGCGTCCGGCTCCCCGCCGTTCGCGCGGGCGGTCCGCCGGTACAGCTCCAGCCACCGGTCCAGCGCGGGCGCCTCGGGGAACCAGGTCATCGAGGCGTAGTCGACGTCCCGGACGGCGACCACCCCGCCGGGGGCCGTCACCCGCCGCATCTCGCGCAGCGCGGCCACCGGATCGGCCACGTGCTGCAGCACCTGGTGGGCGTGCACGACGTCGAACTCACCGTCCCGGTAGGGCAGTCGGTGCACATCGGCGCACTCGACGACGACCTCGGCCAGGCCGCGTCCGGCCAGGTACCCGGCGGCCTGCTCCAGCACCTCGGCGGAGGTGTCCACGGCCACCACCCGCCCCTCCGGGCCGACCAGTCGGGCCAGGTCCGCGGTGATCGTGCCGGGCCCGCAGCCGATGTCCAGCAGCGCCTGCCCGGGCCGCAGTTCGGGCAGCAGGTAGGCGGCCGAGTCGGCGGCGGTGCGGGAGCGGTGCGAGCGCAGTACGGCCTCCTGGTGGCCGTGGGTGTAGACGGCGGAAGGCTGCGGTCCGGACATGGGGTCCCCCTGGGGCGTGGTCGGCGTTTCCGTTCTCCTCGACGCTTCGACGCTACTCCCCGTCCCGCATCCCGAGAAGTTCCGTCTCACATGGCGATCACCTGGCGGCCCGACCGCGCCCGGCCGCCGTACCGTGGAGGCGCCCCCGACAGAACGGTCCCCGCCCATGCCCGGCCCGCGCCCCTTCGTCCTGCTGAGCGCCGCCGTGTCGCTCGACGGCCACCTCGACGACGCCTCCCCCGACCGGCTGCTGCTCTCCAACGCCGCGGACTTCGACCGGGTGGACGAGGAGCGCGCGGCCGCCGACGCGATCCTGGTCGGCGGCAACACCCTGCGCGCGGACAACCCCCGCCTGCTGGTCAACGACCCCGCGCGCCGGGCCGGCCGGGTGGCGGCGGGCCGGCCGGAGCACCCCCTGAAGGTGACGCTCAGCGCGAGCGGCGACCTCGGCGCCGACCTCCGGTTCTGGCACACCGGCGGCGCCAAGCTCGTCTACACCACCGACGCCGGGGCGGCCGTGCTGCGCCCCCGACTGGACGGGTCGGCCGAGGTGGTCGCGCTCGGCGGCACGGTGGACCTCGGCGCGGTGCTGGACGACCTGGGCGCGCGCGGCGTGCGCCGGCTGATGGTCGAGGGCGGCGGGGGCGTGCACACCCAGTTCCTGGCCGGGGGCCTCGCGGACGAGCTACAGCTCGCCGTCGCACCGCTGCTGGTCGGCCAGGCCGGGGCTCCCAGGTTCGTCCGCCCGGCCGCCTTCCCGGGCGGACCGGGCCGTCGGATGCGGCTACTGGAGGCACGTACCGTGGGCGATGTCGTCCTGCTCAGGTACGCCCCGAAGGAGCCCGCGCCGTGAACCGCCCCGCGACCACCGACCTCGACCACCTGCGCCGGGCCGTCGAACTCTCCCGGCACTGCCCGCCGTCCCGGACGGCCTTCTCGGTCGGCGCGGTGATCGTCGGCGCCGACGGCGAGGTGCTGGCGGAGGGCCACAGCCGGGAGACGGACGCGCACGACCACGCCGAGGAGGCCGCCCTGGCCAAGCTCCCGGCCGGCGACCCCCGGCTGCGCGGGGCGACCGTCTACAGCTCGCTGGAGCCCTGCGGGCAGCGCGCCTCGCGGCCGGTGCCCTGCGCCCGGCTGCTCGTCGCCGCGGGCGTGCCCCGCGTGGTGGTCGCCTGGCGCGAGCCGGACCTGTTCGTCACCGACTGCCAGGGCACCGCCCTGCTGGAGGCGGCCGGGGTCGAGGTGGTGGAACTCACGGAGCTGGCCGCCGAAGCCCGCTCGGTCAACGCGCACCTGCTCGACTGATCTTTGTATCATTCAGGAACAAACTGCTCGCCCATCGCTCTCCGAGGAGCACCCATGCCCGCCGCACCCGTCCGGCTGACCGCCCGCGCCCTCCTCCTCGACATGGACGGCACCCTGGTCGACTCCGACGCCGTGGTCGAACGCTGCTGGGGCCGCTGGGCCGAGCGGCACGGCCTCGACCCCGTCGAGGTCCTCGCCGTCGCCCACGGCCGCCAGGGCCACGCGACCATGGCCGCCCTGCTGCCCGACCGCCCGGCCGAGGACAACCTCGCCGACAACGCCCGGATGCTCGACGAGGAGCGCGCCGACACCGAGGGCGTCGTCCCGGTCCCCGGCGCCCCCGCCTTCCTCGCCTCCCTGGACCGGCTCCCGCACGCCCTGGTCACCTCCGCCGACGAACCGCTCGCCCGGATCCGGATGGCCGCCGCCGGCCTGCCCCTGCCGACCGTCCTGATCACCGCCGAGTCCGTCGGCGCCAGCAAGCCGGACCCTGAGGGCTTCCTCAAGGGCGCCGCCGCCCTCGGCTTCGCCCCCGCCGACTGCCTCGCCTTCGAGGACTCCGGCGCCGGCATCGCCGCCGCGAAGGCGGCCGGCATCCGCGTCATCGGCGTCGGCCCCCGCGCCGCCGCCCACCACCCGGACGCCCACACCGACACCCTCACCACCGTCACCGTCACCGCCGCCCCCGACGGCCTCCTCACCATCACCCTCGCCTGACCACCCCGCCCGACGGCGAGAAGGACCAGCGGACGCCTCGGGCAAGCGGCGAACGTCGACTGGCGGCCGGCGAGCGCGTCGGGCAGGAGCCCGGAGAACCCGGCACCGAGTCGGCGTGGACACGGGAACGGGGCCCGCCTCAGGAGAGGCAGGCCCCGTTCGACCGCACACCGGTCAGACGTTGAAGCGGAACTCCACGACGTCGCCGCAGCCGGCAGTCAGTAGTGGTAACGGGCGGCCAGCACGATGACCTCCCGATCCGTCACCAAGTAGACGAGGCGATGCTCGTCGTCGATCCGCCGAGACCAGGCCCCGGGCAAGTGGTACTTCAGTGGCTCGGGCTTGCCGATGCCGGTGAACGGGTCGCGCAGCACGTCCTCGATGAGCTTGTTGATCCGGGCGAGCATCTTGCGGTCGTTCTTGAGCCAGGAGGTGTAGTCCTCCCAGCCGGTCTCCTCGAAGACGAGCCTCACGCGGCACCCTTCTCGCCATCCGCCGCATCAGGGTCGATGAGCTCCCGCTCGGAAAGCCCTATGCCGCCAAGGGCGTTCTCGTACGCCCTGAGCAAGCGGCGGGCGTTCACCGGCGAGCGCAACAGGTAGGAGCCCTCACGCAAGGCCGCATAGTCGTCGGCCGAGACGAGTACGGCGTTTCCGTGCTTGGAGACGATCTCAATGGCCTCGTGATCGTCGTTGACCTTCTTGATCAACGGAAAGAGACCCTTGCGCGCCTCGCTGGCAGTGATCGACATCGACTGAACTCCCTCCACGACCGGTACCACATAACGTACCACTCAAGTCGGCGTGGCGGGCCGAGGAAGTCATCACCGAGTCGGCGCGGACACGGGAACGGGGCCCGCCTCAGGAGAGGCAGGCCCCGTTCGATCCACGCACCGGTCAGACGTTGAAGCGGAACTCCACGACGTCGCCGTCCTGCATGGTGTAGTCCTTGCCCTCGATGCGGGCCTTGCCCTTGGCGCGGGCCTCGGCGATGGAGCCGGTCTCGACCAGGTCGGCGAAGGAGATCACCTCGGCCTTGATGAAGCCCTTCTGGAAGTCGGTGTGGATGACACCGGCGGCCTCGGGGGCGGAGGCGCCCTTCTTGATGGTCCAGGCCCGGGTCTCCTTGGGGCCGGCCGTCAGGTAGGTCTGGAGGCCGAGGGTGTCGAAGCCGACCCGGGCGAGGGTGGCGAGGCCGGGCTCCTCCTGGCCCATGGACTGGAGGAGTTCGAGGGCCTCGGCGTCGTCGAGCTCGATCAGCTCGGACTCGATCTTGGCGTTCAGGAAGATCGCCTCGGCCGGGGCGACCAGCTCGCGCTGGGCGTTCTTGAAGTCCTCGTCGGCCAGCTCGTCCTCGTCCACGTTGAAGACGTAGAGGAAGGGCTTGGCGGTCAGCAGGTGGAGGTCGCGGATCGGGGCGGTGTCGAAGCCGGCCTCGAAGAGGGTCTTGCCGGTCTCCAGGATCGCCTGCGCGGCCTCGGCGGCGGCCAGCACGGCGGCGGTCTCCTTCTTGAGGCGCGCCTCCTTCTGCAGGCGCGGCAGGACCTTCTCGACGGTCTGGAGGTCGGCCAGGATCAGCTCGGTGTGGATGGTCTCGATGTCGTCCTTGGGCGACACCTTGCCGTCCACGTGCACCACGTCCGGGTCGGTGAAGGCCCGCACGACCTGGCAGATCGCGTCCGACTCGCGGATGTTGGCGAGGAACTTGTTGCCCAGGCCCTCGCCCTCGCTGGCGCCGCGCACGATGCCGGCGATGTCGACGAAGTCGACGGTGGCCGGGAGGATGCGCTGGGAGCCGAAGATCTCGGCGAGCTTGGCCAGCCGCGCGTCCGGGACACCGACCACGCCGACGTTCGGCTCGATGGTGGCGAACGGGTAGTTGGCCGCCAGCACGTCGTTCTTGGTCAGGGCGTTGAACAGGGTCGACTTGCCGACGTTCGGCAGGCCGACGATTCCGATCGTGAGCGACATGAAGCGCAGTCCCGGGGCTTGGAGGAGTTGGGTCGGCACCGTACGGGCCGACCCCCAAGTCTACGGGCAGCGCCCGCGGAGCCCCACGCCTCGGTCGTCGCCGTGCGGGCTCCGGGAGAACATCCGATGATCATGGTGCGTCGGCCCGGCCGGGCGGGTCGGGACACCCGGACGACCATCACACGACTACGCCGTCCGGAGACACGGGACGAGACCTGAACGGTCCATTACACAGTGTGGCGATGATCGGACCGTACGTTGGGCGGGTGGAGCAGAGCATCCGAACCCAGCCGCCAGGGCCCAGACGCCGTCCGCCGAACGGCGCGGCCGCAGCCGCCGTCCCCGGTCCGGGCCGGGCTCCCGGGACCACCGGGCCCGCCCCCGGCTCCCGGCTGCGCCCGGTGGCCGACCGGTCCGGCCCCGCCCGACCGGCCGCCCCGCGGCTGCGCCTGCGGCTGCCGCTGCGCGGGCGCGGCGACGAGCAGCTGTACGGGCGGCGCCGGACCGGTCGGCCGACCCGGCTGACGGCCATCGGCACCGGCGTGCTCGCCGCCCTGGCCACCCTCGCGGTCGCGGGCCTGGACCGGCTGCTGTTCGACGACCTGGGCTGGCTGTTCGGCCTCGGCTACCTGGTGGTCTGCTTCCAGCTGGCCGTCCGGGTCCGCTACGCCGACCTGCTGGCCGCGCCGATCAGCGGGCCGATCGCCTTCGCCCTGGCGCTGCTGCTGTTCGCGCCGGTCGGCTCCTCGGGCGTCACCGCCCAGGTGGTCACGCTGGCGACCGGCCTGGCGCTGCGGGCCGGCTGGCTGTTCTCCGGCACCGGGCTGGCCGCGCTGATCGTGCTCGCCCGCTTCATCGCCCAGCGCCGGATCCAGCGCTCCCGCTGAGCCGGCCCACAGCCGACCGCAGCCACCGCGACCGCCGTCGCGGCCACCACCGCCGTACCCGCAAGCACGACCGCCGCCGCCCGCCGGGGAGCGGGCCTCAGCCCGCCGCGCGGGCCGCCGCCATGGCCGCCCCCACGATGCCCGCGTCGTTGCGCAGCTCCGCCGGCACCACCCGCGCCTCGCGCTCCTTCAGCAGCGGCAGGAACTTCTCGTGCTTGCGGCTCACCCCGCCGCCGATCACGACCAGTTGCGGCGAGAACAGCATCTCCACCAGGTCCAGGTACTCGTCGACCCGCCCGGCCCACTGCTCCCAGTCCAGCCCGTGCCGCTCCTTGGCGGCCGAGGAGGCCCGGCGCTCGGCGTCCTTGCCGCGCAGTTCCAGGTGGCCCAGCTCGGTGTTGGGCACCAGCACGCCGTCCACGAAGAGCGCGCTGCCGATGCCGGTGCCGAAGGTGAGCACCAGGACGACCCCCGGCCGGTCCCGGCCCGCGCCGTGCGTGGTCTCGGCGAGCCCGGCCGCGTCCGCGTCGTTGAGGACGGTTGCGGGCAGGTCCAGTGCCTCGCGGAACAGGCTCTCGGCGTCCACCCCGATCCAGCCCTTGTCCACGTTGGCCGCGGTCCTGGTCCGGCCGCCGACCACCACGCCGGGGAAGGTCAGCCCGACCGGGCCCCGGTGGTCGAAGTGGCGGACCACCTCGCACACGGCGGCGACCACGGCCTCGGGGGCGGACGGCTGCGGGGTGAGCACCTTGTGGCGCTCCTCGGCGAGCACGCCCCGGGCGAGGTCGACCGGTGCGCCCTTGATCCCCGAACCGCCGATGTCCACGCCGAATACCGCCGTCATCGCGTCCACCCTCCGCCGTCGTCCGCGGACCCGCTTGTCCACAGCCTGTGCACAAAAGTACGAGAGGGCGGACGGGCCCGCACAGCGGAAAGCCCGGCACCCCGCGAGGGGGCGCCGGGCTCCGCGGACGGGTCAGAGCTTGCCGGCCGCCTCGGCGCGCAGGTCACGGCGCAGTTCCTTGGGCAGCGAGAAGATCAGGTGCTCCTCGGCGGTCTTCACGGTCTCGACCGTGTCGTAACCGCGCGCGGCCAGGAATTCGAGCACGCCGTCGACCAGGATCTCCGGCACCGAGGCGCCGCTGGTCAGGCCGACGGTGGCGACGCCCTCCAGCCACTCCTCCCGGATCTCCTCGGCGAAGTCCACCAGGTAGGCGGCCTTGGCGCCGTACTCCAGGCCGACCTCGACCAGGCGGACCGAGTTGGAGGAGTTCTTGGAGCCGACCACGATCAGCAGGTCGGTCTCGGGGGCCAGCTGCTTGACGGCGACCTGGCGGTTCTGGGTCGCGTAGCAGATGTCGTCGCTGGGCGGGCTGACCAGCGCCGGGAAGCGCTTCTTCAGCTCGCCGACGGTGGCCATGGTCTCGTCCACCGACAGGGTGGTCTGGGACAGCCAGACGACCCGGGACTCGTCCCGGACCCGCACGTTGGCGACGTCCTCGGCACCGTCCACGAGGTGGATCCGGTCCGGGGCCTCGCCCATCGTGCCGACGACCTCCTCGTGGCCCTCGTGGCCCACCAGCAGGATGTCGTAGTCCTCGTCGGCGAAGCGCACGGCCTCCTTGTGCACCTTGGTGACCAGGGGGCAGGTGGCGTCGACGGTGGCGAGCTTGCCGGCCCGCGCCTCGTCGTGGACGGACGGGGCGACGCCGTGCGCGGAGAACACCACGATCGAGCCCTCGGGCACCTCCTCCGTCTCGTCGACGAAGATCGCGCCCTTCTTCTCCAGGGTCTGCACCACGTACTTGTTGTGGACGATCTGCTTACGGACGTAGATGGGGGCCCCGTACTGCTCCAGGGCCTTCTCCACGGCGATCACGGCGCGGTCGACACCCGCGCAGTAGCCCCGGGGGGCGGCGAGCAGGACACGGCGCTGCGCGGTGTTGGACATGGCTCCATCGTACGGGCGGGCGCGGGCGCCGCCGCCCGCACCGGGAAGCCGCGCCGACAACGGGCATTTTCCGCACAGACCCGGCCACAAGTGCTCAAATCTGGTGTCTATGAGCTCTGTGAGCGGGCAGGCGACGCCCGGCGGCCTCCGCCGCAGCCTGGGCGTCCGCGATCTGATGGTCTACGGACTGCTGTTCATCGCCCCGATGGCCCCGGTCGGCGTGTTCGGCGTGCTGGACGCCAAGAGCCACGGCGCCGTCGCCACGGTCTACCTGGCCGCGACGGTGGCCATGGGCTTCACCGCGTTCTCGTACGCCCAGATGGTGCGCGCGGTGCCGCAGACCGGCTCGGTGTTCGCCTACGCGCGGGCCGGGCTGGGCGAGGGGCCCGGGTTCATCGCCGGGTGGATGGCGATGCTCGACTACCTGCTGATCCCGGCGGTCGCCTACCTGTTCTCCGGGATCGCGCTGCACTCGCTGGTGCCGGGCGTCTCGCGCTGGGTGTGGACGGCGATCGCGGTCGTGGCGACCACCGCGCTCAACCTGATCGGGGTGCGGACGGCGGCGGTGGTCGGCTTCGCGGTGCTCGCGATGGAGATCGCGGTGCTGACGGTGTTCGTCGCGGCGGCCGTGGTGGCGCTGGTCCAGGACGGCGCCCGGCGCGGCTGGGACACCCCGTTCACCGCCGTCGGCGACTTCTCGCTGACCGCCGTGATCTCGGCGGTGTCCGTCGCGGTGCTCTCCTACCTGGGGTTCGACGCGATCGCGACCTTCGTGGAGGAGGCAGTCGGCGCCTCGGCGGCGGTGGCCAGGGCCGTGCTCTGGTGCCTGGCCCTCGCCGGGGTGCTGTTCGTCGCCCAGACGTACCTGGCGGCGCTGCTGGAGCCGATGGCGCCGCAGCAGCTCGCGGCCGACCCGGCGGCCCAGGGCTCGGCCTTCTACGACACCGTGGAACAGGGCATCGGGCACTGGCTGCACGTGCTGGTGGCCGCCAGCAAGGCGATCGGCGCGGCGTTCGCGGCGCTGGCCGGACAGGCCGCGGCCGGGCGGCTGGTCTTCGCGATGGCCCGGGAGGGGCGGCTGCCCCGCCTGCTCGGCTCGGTCGACCCGGCCAGCGCGGTGCCCCGCCGGGCGCTGCTGGCGGCCGCGGTGATCACGATGGCGGCGGCGGTCTGGGCCGCGAACCGGGACGACGGCCTGGACCAGCTGACCTCGGTGGTGAACGTGGGCGCGCTGACCGCCTTCGCACTGCTGCACGCCTCGGTGATCGGCTGGTACACGGTGCGGCACGGCTCGCGCGACCGGCTGCGGCACGTGGTCCTCCCGGCCCTGGGGATCGTGGTGATCGCCGCGGTGGTCTACGAGGCCTCGACCACCGCTCAGCTGGTCGGGCTGGTCTGGCTGGCGGTCGGCCTGGTGGTGCTCGGCGTGCAGGGTTCCCCGGGAACTGTCGGCCGGCGCCGTTAGCCTCGTGGGCATGGCCAACACCAGTTCCCCCGAAGCCCCGCTCCCGGTCGGCAAGGTCTCCGCGCTGATCGGCGGCTGGATCGACCGGCTCGGCGCGGTCTGGGTGGAGGGGCAGATCACCCAGCTCAGCCGCCGGCCCGGGGCGGGCGTGGTGTTCCTGACCCTGCGCGACCCGCAGGCGGACGTGTCGCTGACGGTGACCTGCTTCCGCTCGGTGTTCGACCAAGTCGCGGACGTCGTGCAGGAGGGCGCGCGGGTCGTCGTGCACGCCAAGCCGGAGTGGTACGCGGCGCGCGGGCAGCTGTCGCTGCGGGCCTCGGAGATCCGGCCGGTCGGGCTCGGCGAGCTGCTGGCCCGGCTGGAGCAGCTGAAGCGGCGGCTCGCCGGGGAGGGCCTGTTCGCGGCCGACCGCAAGCGGCCGCTGCCGTTCCTGCCGCAGTGCGTCGGGCTGGTCACCGGGCGCGGCTCGGCGGCCGAGCGGGACGTGCTGGAGAACGCCCGGCGGCGCTGGCCGGCCGTCCGCTTCGAGGTGCGCAACGTCCCGGTGCAGGGGGTCAGCGCGGTGGAGCGGGTGAGCGCGGCCGTGCGGGAGCTGGACGAGCACCCCGAGGTGGACGTGATCATCGTGGCCCGCGGCGGCGGCAGCGTGGAGGACCTGCTGCCGTTCTCGGACGAGGGGCTGGTGCGGCTGGTCGCGGCCGCCAGGACGCCGGTGGTCAGCGCGATCGGGCACGAGCCGGACCAGCCGCTGCTGGACTTCGTCGCCGACCTGCGCGCCTCGACCCCGACCGATGCCGCCAAACGGGTGGTTCCGGACGTCGGCGAGGAGCTGGCCAAGGTCCGCCAGCTGCGCGACCGGGCCCGCCGGCACGTCCAGGGCCGGGTCGAGCGCGAGCAGCACGGCCTGGACGGGCTGCGCAGCCGCCCGGTGCTGGCCGCGCCACACCGGATGCTGGACGGGCGCGGCCAGGAGGTGGACGGCCTGCTGGAGCGGGCCCGGCGCACCCTGCGGCACCGGCTGGACCACGCGCAGAGCGACCTCGGGCACACCCTGGCCCGGGTGGTCGCGCTGTCCCCGGCGGCCACCCTGGAGCGCGGTTACGCGGTGCTCCAGCGGGCGGACGGCACCGTGGTGACCGACCCGTCCGGGGTGGCTCCCGGCGAGGGGCTGCACGCCCGGGTGGCGGGCGGCGGCTTCGACGTCACGGTGGCCGCGCGGGAGCAGTCGGCGGCGGCGCGGGAGTAGCGGGCGGCCGCGCGGGAGTAGCCGGGGCGGCGGGACGCGGGGACGCGGCGGAGGAGGACTGTCGGCCGCACCCCCTACGCTGGCACGCATGGCAGAGCAGCAGGAGCAGCAGGGCGCGGCGGCGCCGAACCCGGACGACGCGCTGGGCTACGAGCACGCCCGGGACGCGCTGCTGGACGTCGTCCGGCAGCTGGAGAACGGCGGCACCTCCCTGGAGGAGTCGCTGGCGCTGTGGGAGCGCGGCGAGCAGCTGGCGAAGGTCTGCCAGCGCTGGCTGGACGGTGCCCGGGCCCGGCTGGACGCGGCGCTGGCCGCCGAGGGGGACGGGGCGCCGGGCGGGGAGTGACGCGGGTCACATCCGATCCCGGGAATCGTTGAAACTTCACCCAGGTTGGAGGAGGAGATCGGCCGCGGCCGGTCATACCGACGAAACCCCCTCCCGCATGAGGTGCAGAAGCATGACCACCGACGCCCTGGTACTCGACGCCGCCGCTCAGGACCTGCTGTTCCGCGAGGCCCGCACCGCGAACACCTTCACCGACGAGCCGGTCTCCGAGGAGCAGGTCCAGGCCATCTACAACCTGGTCAAGTTCGGCCCGACCGCCTTCAACCAGCAGCCGCTGCGTGTCGTCCTGGTCCGCTCGGCCGAGGGCCGCGAGCGCCTGGTCCAGCACCTCGCGGACGGCAACAAGGCCAAGACCGCCGCCGCCCCGCTGGTCGCCATCCTGGCCGTGGACAACGAGTTCCACGAGGAGCTGCCGACCCAGCTGCCGCACTTCCCGCAGGCCAAGGACCTGTTCTTCACGGAGCGCCCCGTCCGTGAGGCGTCCGCCATCCTGAACGGCTCGCTGCAGGCCGCCTACTTCATCATCGGCGTGCGCGCCGCCGGCCTGGCCGCCGGCCCGATGACCGGCTTCGACGCCGCGGGCATCAACAAGGAGTTCTTCGGCGACGGCGAGCACTCGGTGCTGGCCGTGGTCAACATCGGCAAGCCGGGCGACGACGCCTGGTTCCCGCGTTCGCCGCGCCTGGAGTACGACGAGGTCGTCACCACGGTCTGATCGCACGCATGCGGGAGGGCCCCGCACCGGTTCGTCCGGTGCGGGGCCCTCCGTCGTTCCCGGGCGCCGTCGTTCCCGGGCGCCGGCGCTACTTGAGCGCCTGCGCCAGCTCGGCCAGCTCCTCGTAGGAGGCGGTGCCGGTGAGCAGGGCCGTCCCGGAGCCGGTCGGCGAGGTCAGCGCGCGGGCCTTGTCGCCCTGGACCCGGTCCCAGGTGCGGCCGACCACGTCGGAGGTGCCGTCCGGCTTGCCGCCGGCGACCTTGTCGGACAGCAGCGAGTCGCGCGGCGCGTCGCTCTGCTCGACCGCCGCGTACTGGCCGGAGGGCGTCACGAAGCCCAGGTGCCAGACGTTGCCCTTGCCGTTGCTCTGATCGGCCGACCGGTAGCTGACCGAGGTGGCCCGCCACTTGTCCGACAGGCCCTCCGGGGAGAGCAGCGGGTACGGCGCGGCGCGCTTGGCGCTGGCCGCCGCCGCCCGGAACTCGACCGGGTGGACCGGGTCGCTGTTGGCGTCGTGCGGGAGGAACAGGTACCCGATCCAGACGACGAAACCGACCGCCAGCATCGACAGGACCATGTCCCGTACGGTCTGGCGGCCCCTCATGCCCTTGCTGTCTGCAGCCACCCCCACATGGTGACTCATCCACACCCGGGCACTGCCACCCGGGGTGCCCACGTCCGGGTGAAGCGGGACGAACCGGTTGCTTTGCCGCCCGGCAGCGACCCGCGCCACAGACAGTCATCTCGTGGGCAGATACGATCGCAGGACCCTCACCACGGCGTTCGACCAGGCAGTAGTCGGGCGCTTACTGGCCGTCGCGTACAGAGAGGTAACGACGATGACCACGCAGTACCCGCACCACCTTCCCAGTGCCCTGGAGGTCGCGCCCGAGGCTCCCGACCGGAACCTCGCGCTCGAACTCGTCCGGGTCACCGAGGCGGCCGCGATGGCCGCCGGCCGGTGGGTCGGCCGTGGCGACAAGAACGGCGCGGACGGCGCCGCCGTCAAGGCCATGCGCACCCTCGTCTCGACCGTCTCGATGAACGGCGTCGTCGTCATCGGGGAGGGCGAGAAGGACGAAGCCCCGATGCTCTACAACGGCGAACGGGTCGGCGACGGCACCGGCGCCGAGTGCGACGTCGCGGTCGACCCGGTGGACGGCACCACGCTGACCGCCAAGGGCATGGCCAACGCCGTCGCCGTGCTGGCCGTCGCCGACCGGGGCACCATGTTCGACCCGAGCGCCGTGTTCTACATGGACAAGCTGGTCTGCGGCCCCGAGGCCGCCGACTACGTCGACATCACCGCCCCGGCGGCCGTCAACATCCGCCGGGTCGCCAAGGCCAAGGGCAGCGCCGTCGAGGACGTCACCGTCATGGTGCTCGACCGCCCGCGCCACGACGGCCTGGTCCGGGAGATCCGCGAAGCGGGCGCCCGGATCAAGTTCATCACCGACGGCGACGTCGCCGGCGCCATCATGACCGCCCGCGAGGGCACCGGCGTCGACCTGCTGCTGGGCGTCGGCGGCACCCCCGAGGGCATCATCGCGGCCTGCGCGATGAAGTGCATGGGCGGCGTGATCCAGGGCCGGCTGTGGCCCAAGGACGACGCCGAGCGGCAGAAGGCCCTGGACGCCGGTCACGACCTGGACCGGGTGCTCTCCACGAACGACCTGGTCAGCGGCGAGAACGTGTTCTTCGTGGCCACCGGGATCACCGACGGCGAGCTGCTGCGCGGCGTCCACTACCGCTCGGAGACCGCCACCACCAGCTCGCTGGTGATGCGTTCCAAGAGCGGCACGATCCGCGAGATCAACTCCACCCACAAGCTCTCGAAGCTGCGGGCCTACAGCGCGATCGACTTCGACCGCGCCAACTGACGCCCGGCGCACCACGCGCCCGGCGGACAGCACGCAGCGGCCCCGGCGGAATCCCCCTCCGCCGGGGCCGCTGCGCGTCCGGCCCCTGGTCTTCGGCTCCTCGGTGCCCGACCCCGCACCGCCCGGCCCCTCGGCGCCCGGCCCCTCGGCGCACGGCTCCTCGGCGTACGGCCCCGGGCTCTGCCGCCCACCGTCACCCGGCTATCCGGGCCCGCGCGGCCGACGTCACCCGGGACGTCTCGCGCAGCTCCGTGTCCCGGCGGCGGCGCCGGGCCAGCACCACCCGGCGCTCGGCCGCCGTCAGCCCGCCCCAGACGCCGTACGGCTCCGGCTGGGCCAGCGCGTGCTCCCGGCACTCCAGCAGCACCGGGCAGCGGGCACAGACCTGCTTGGCCTGCTCCTCGCGGGACAGCCGGGCCGCCGTGGGCTCCTTGGAGGGCGCGAAGAACAGCCCCACCTCGTCCCGCCGGCAGGCGGCGCCGGTGTGCCAGGGATTGTCCTCGCCCGCAGGCGCACCCGCCGGACCGCCCGGGGGCTGCGGCTGCGGGCGGACGCCGGGCGGGCGCTCCAGCAACTGCGCGGCGGCGACAGGCGAAGTGGTGCGGGACTCGATCGGATGCAGCACGGCCGTACTCCTGACGAGGCTCTCGGACACGGGGGAACCCTCGCTCCCCTGCCCGGCTGCGAGCCCCCGCTGTCCAACCCTCCGGAACGGCCGCTCGGCCGCCTCCGGTGCGCAGCCGTAACAAGAAGCGATGTGCGGAAGGAACTACCCCGTCCGGCCGCGATTCATGCACACTGCACGCAATCGACTACGGAGTGCACTGATCGCAACGCCGAGCGCCCGACCGGGAGTTGATCCACGATCGGGCGCTCGCCAGGTCAACAGGTCTCACTCGGTGCCGAGTTGGCGGCGGACCCACTCCGTGATCTTCTTCCCCCGGCGCGGCTTGGCGGTGCAACCACCGAACATCGCAAGGCCCTTCACCCGGACGACCGGAGCGTACGGGTCCGCCGCGGTCTGCTCGCGGACGTCGAAACCGCCGAACAGGCCGACCCCGCCGCCCTGAAGGCTGACGTTCTCCGGCACCCGGACCTCGACCCCGCCGAACATCGCCACGACCACGATCTCCACCTCGGGAGACTCGAACACGGCGTCACTCAGGTCGATCTCCACACCGCCGAACGCGGCGAACGCCTTCAGGTGCGAGCCCACCCGCCAGCGGCCCTTGCGGGACGCCCCGCCGAACACCGCCACCACCGCCGGCGACTCCTGGCGCGCGGGCGGCCGCGGGGTCGCGGACGCCGCGCCCAGCGGCTGCTTGTCGAAGGACAGCGGACGGGCCGGCAGGTCCCTGGTCAGCGGCGCGAGGTCACCGAAGGTCTTGGCGGCGTACGCGGCCTCGATCCGCTCCGCGTGCTCGTCCGCGTCCAGCCGGCCCTCCGCGTAGGCGTCCCGCAGGAGTTCCGCGATCCGCTCGCGGTCGGCGTCCGAGACGCGCAGCTGCGCCTCCGCCACCGGCGCGTGCGCCGGCCGCGCCCCGGCCGCGGGCTTCGCCTCCGGCCTGGGCTCCGGCTTGGGCTCGGGTTTGGTCATCGGTACGGGCGCCGGCACCGGCGGCTGCCCCGGATCGTCGTGCGACGGCGAGTTGTCCACGGGGCCAGCCTAGTCGCTCGCACTGCTGCCCGAGTGAGCCCGGTCACGCAAGGCTGACCTGTCCGCATGACGCCTCCCGCCGGGTCCTACCCTGGAAGGTGCTTCGACGACGCAGCCGGACCACTGGATAGCTAAGGACCGCCCCGATGGCTCCCACGCCAGACTTCGAGTACAGCGACCTGCTCCCCCTGGGCGCTGACCCGACCCCGTACCGCAAGCTCACCTCCGAGGGTGTCTCCACCTTCGAGGCGGGCGGTCGCACCTTCCTCCAGGTCGAGCCCGAGGCGCTGCGGCTGCTGACGGCCGAGGCGATGCACGACATCTCGCACTACCTGCGCCCGGCCCACCTCGCCCAGCTGCGCCGCATCCTGGACGACCCGGAGGCCAGCCCCAACGACCGCTTCGTCGCGCTCGACCTGCTGAAGAACGTCAACATCTCGGCCGGCGGCATCCTGCCGATGTGCCAGGACACCGGCACCGCGATCGTCATGGGCAAGCGCGGCCAGAACGTGCTGACCCCCGGCGCCGACGAGTCCGCCATCGCGCGCGGCGTGTACGACGCGTACACCAAGCTCAACCTGCGCTACTCCCAGATGGCCCCGGTGACCACGTGGGACGAGAAGAACACCGGCAACAACCTGCCGGCCCAGATCGAGCTGTACGCCACCGACGGTGACGCCTACAAGTTCCTCTTCATGGCCAAGGGCGGCGGCTCCGCCAACAAGTCGTACCTGTACCAGGAGACCAAGGCCATCCTGAACGAGGCGAGCATGCTCTCGTTCCTGGAGCAGAAGATCCGCTCCCTCGGCACCGCGGCCTGCCCGCCGTACCACCTGGCCATCGTGATCGGCGGCACCAGCGCCGAGTTCGCGCTGAAGACCGCCAAGTACGCCTCGGCGCACTACCTGGACAACCTGCCGACCTCCGGGAACGCCAGGACCGGCCACGGCTTCCGCGACCTGGAGCTGGAGGCCAAGGTCACCGAGCTGACCCAGAAGATCGGCATCGGCGCCCAGTTCGGCGGCAAGTACTTCTGCCACGACGTGCGCGTGGTGCGGCTGCCCCGCCACGGCGCCTCGCTGCCGGTCGCGATGGCCGTCTCCTGCTCCGCCGACCGCCAGGCGCTGGGCAAGATCACCGCCGAGGGCGTCTTCCTGGAGCAGTTGGAGACCGACCCGGCGAAGTACCTGCCGGACACCACCGACGAGCACCTCGACGACGACGTGGTGCGCGTCGACCTCGACCAGCCGATGTCCGCGATCCGCGCCGAGCTCTCCAAGTACCCGGTGAAGACCCGGCTCTCGCTCACCGGCACCCTGGTCGTCGCCCGCGACATCGCCCACGCCAAGATCAAGGAGCGCCTGGACGCCGGCGAGGGCATGCCCAAGTACCTCCAGGACCACCCGGTCTACTACGCCGGCCCGGCCAAGACCCCCGAGGGCTACGCCTCCGGTTCCTTCGGGCCGACCACGGCCGGCCGGATGGACTCCTACGTCGACCAGTTCCAGGCGGCCGGCGGCTCGATGGTGATGCTCGCCAAGGGCAACCGCAGCAAGCAGGTCACCGACGCCTGCGCCGCGCACGGCGGCTTCTACCTGGGCTCCATCGGCGGCCCGGCGGCCCGCCTCGCCCAGGACTGCATCAAGAAGGTCGAGGTCCTGGAGTACGCGGAGCTCGGCATGGAGGCCGTCTGGCGCATCGAGGTCGAGGACTTCCCGGCGTTCATCGTGGTGGACGACAAGGGCAACGACTTCTTCCGCGAGACCACCGAGGGCCCGCTGATCACCAACCTGCGGATCCGCTCCAAGGAGTAGCGCACGGGGCGCGAAACCCGCCCCGCACGCCCCGAAACCGCCCCGGCCGCCCCACGGCCGGGGCGGTTTTCGCATGGAATCCGGTACGGAAAACTCGTACCATCCAAGTACATAGATTCGGTACGCCGATGGAGGAAGATCGATGGCGATCAGCGCAAGCGAGGCACGCACTCAGCTCTTCCCGTTGATCAAGAAGGTCAACGACGACCACGCCCCCATAAGAATCACCTCGAAGAGCGGGGACGTGGTCCTCATGTCCGCCGAGGACTACGACTCGTGGCAGGAGACGATCTACCTCCTGCGCTCCCCCGCCAACGCCCGGCGGCTCATGGAGGCCGTCGCCCGGGACAAGGCCGGGCACCCGGGCGTCACCAAGACCATGGAGGAGTTGGAAGCTCTGGCGGGTGAGGTGTGAGGAGCGTTCACTTCGACCCGGACGGCTGGGAGGACTTCCTGTTCCGGCTCGGCTCGAACCGGAAGATGGCTCAGCGGATCACCCGCCTGATCGGCGAGATTCAGCGGGACCCGTTCAGCGGGATCGGCAAGCCCGAACCGCTGAAGGGCGACCTGGCCGGCTACTGGTCACGTCGGATAGACGACGAACACCGCCTTGTGTACCGGGCCGACGACAAAGAGGTGATGATCCTCAAGGCCCGCTACCACTACCAATAGGCGACCCCGACCGCCCCGGCTGCCCTGGCGCCGTGCGGTCGTGTCGGCCGTCCGGGCCGCTCAGGCGTCGAAGTCGTACTCCAGGACGTAGGAGGCGGCGTCCAGGATCATCTCGTTGAGCTCGACGACCTGGCCCTCGTCGGCGAACGCCGTACGGCAGATCAGGATGACCGGGGTCCCGGCGGACAGCTCCAGCCGGGTGGACTCCTCCCCGCTGGGCATCCGGGAGCGCACCTCCTCGCGGAAGTGCACGGGCTTGGCGCCGATCTCGGCCAACCGGGCGTACGTCCCGCCCGGCCCGGTGTCCTCACGGGTGATGGCGGTGCCGGCGACCAGGACGGCGGGCAGGTAGGAGGTGGAGAGCAGCACCGGCTTGCCGTCCAGGACGAACCGGCGGTGCCGTACGCACATCGGGGCGCCGGGGTCCACGCCGAGCACCCCGGCCACGTGCTCGGGCGCGCCCTGCTCGGTGACGGCGACCTGGTCGACCACCAGGGAGCGGTTGTCGATGTCCGCCGACCATATCGACCGGCCGGAGCCCCAGTGCCCCTGCGCCAGCCGCTGGATGCCGCGCCGGCGCAGCGGCCGGAAGTCCCGGACGAACACCCCGGCGCCGCGGCGCGCCTCCGCGATGCCCTCGCTCTGCAGGACCCCCAGCGCCTGGCGGGCGGTCATCCGGGCCACGCCGTACTCGTCCATGAGGTCGTTCTCGCCGGGCAGGCGGTCGCCCGCGCGGTACCGGCCGGTGTCGATGGCCGCCTTCAGCGCGTCGGCGATCCGCTGGTACTTGGGCTGTTTGTCGCCACTGCTGCCGGTCATCGCCGCTCCCTCTGCCTCGGACAAATCGTAGGCGCGCCCGCGGCCGCCAGTAAGCCGATACGACCGTTGACATCTCTAGAGATATTAGCTTCTCTAGAGATGCCGGCCAGTCGCTACCAGAGCGAGGAGCACAGCGGTGGGCATCCGACAGCGCGACGCCGCGGCCTACCGGCCGCACGTGGGTGAACTCGTCCTCGACCGGAGGACCGGACGCACCGGCATCTACATGGACACCATCGGCGGCGAGCACTACCTGCGCCCCGAGAGCGGCGGCCGCGAATGGACCGCCGAACCGAACCACGTCTCGCCCGTTCCCGGACCCCGCGTTTCGGCCGAATACGATCTTCCCTGCTAATTGCGGCAAAAACCGCAAACTACAGCATTCCGGCCGGCAATCCCCCCGGATGAATGCCGAATTCCGGAACGTCCGACACCAGCCGTCGGGCACGTTACGGATGTCACCCGTCACCATGAGTGCACCACCGGTGCGATTCGGCCACCGGCCGCCCCCGGCGCCGAATGGGCATGCCCATAACCAACGACGCCCCCGCGCCCGACGGGGCACGGGGGCACTCGACCGAACGGCTTACGGGTGGCCGCCGATGACGCTCTCCGGCTGCCGCGGGGCGTCCGGCCCGCCCTCGGCCGGCGGGGCGGGCTCGCTGATGTATTCACCCTCGTCACCGAAGGCGCCGTTCTCGAACGCGACCTTGTCGGCGTCAGCGGGCGCGGTGTAAACGGTCTGGTTCGAGGACGCGGTCACGGCACCCTCGACAGCCTTGCCCGCCTCCACAGCGGTGGCCGGAGCCTCGGTCGTCGTCCCGTTCGCGGGCATCGACTGCGCCGGGGCAGCGCTCTGGTCGTTGGCCATTGAGTGGCCGCCTTTCGGTCATCAAATGTGTCCCGCCCGACCTCCGTGGCACGGGCGCGGGGACAGTATCGTAGGGTTGATTAAATGTCCGATAAACATCGTGTGGCTTGCGGTGCTGTCCGGCAGAGTCGGGCGCCCGCCTAAGCTGAAGCACCGCGGCGGACCGCCGAGCGCCCTTTCACGGAATCAACACGACAGGCCATCGGGGGACTTCATGGAGTTTCGGGAGACGCCGCAGGCCCCTGCGCTGCGCTTCCAAGTCCTCGGTCCGGTCCAGGCCTGGCTCGACGGCAAGCCCCTCTCCCTCGGCTCCCCCCAGCAGCAGGCCGTCCTGACCGCCCTTCTGCTGCATTCCGGACGCCCGGTCACCACCCAGGACCTGGTCGACGCCCTCTGGGGCGACCGGCCCCCGACCCAGGCCGTGGCCGCGCTCCGCACCTACGTCTCCCGGCTGCGCTCCGTCATCGAGCCCCGCCGGGAGGTGCGCCGGCCCGCCGAGCTGCTGGTCTCGGTCGCCGACGGCTACGCGCTGCGCATCCCCGGCGAATCCGTCGACCTCGCCGTCTTCGAGCGGCTCTCCGCCGAAGCCGCGGCCGCCCGGACCTCCGGCGACAAGCAGGAGGCGCACCGGCTGCTGGTGCGGGCACTGGACCTGTTCAGCGGCCGTCCGCTCACCGGCATCCCCGGCCCCTACGCCGACGCCCAACGGCTGCGGCTCGCCGAGCGCCAGGTGGCCGCCGCCGAGGAGCTGTGCGCCGCCGCCCTCGACGTCGGCCTGCACGCCGAGATCGTCGGCGAGCTCAACAGCCTGACGGCCGAGCACCCACTGCGCGAGCGGCTGCGCGAACTGCTGATGCTGGCGCTGTACCGCTGCGGACGCCAGGCGGAGGCGCTCGGCGTCTACACCGACACCCGCAAGCTGCTGATCGAGGAACTCGGCGTCGAGCCCGGTGCCGGGCTGTCCGGGATGCACACCCGGATCCTGGCGGCCGACCCGAAGCTCGCCCTCCCGGCCGCCGCGCCCACCGTCCGCGACGACGGCCCCGCCACACCCCCCGCACCGGCCCAACTCCCGGCCGACGTATCGGACTTCAGCGGTCGGACCGAGCTGGTCGGCGACCTCTCGACGGTCCTGATGAACGCCACCGGCCAGGCCGTGGTGGTCACCTCGCTGGCCGGCATCGGCGGCGTCGGGAAGACCACCCTGGCGGTCCACGTCGCCCACCGCGTCCGCGCCGAGTTCCCGGACGGGCAGCTGTACGTCGACCTGCGCGGCGCCGGCGCCTCCCCGGCCGACCCGGTGGTCGTCCTGGGCGACTTCCTGCACGCGCTCGGCGTCGCCGAGAACCCGGATTCGCTCGAACAGCGCGCGGCCCTCTACCGCTCGCTGCTCGCCAACCGGCGGATGCTCATCCTGCTCGACAACGCACGCGACGCCGACCAGATCCGGCCGCTCATCCCCGGCGTCTCCGGCTGCGCCGTACTCGCCACCAGCCGCTCCCGGCTGGCCGGCATCCCGGGCGCCCAACTGTTCGACGTCGAGGAGCTGACCCCGGCCGAGGCCCTCGCGCTGTTCTCCGCCATCGTCGGCGAGCAGCGCGTCGCCGCCGAGCCGGAGGCGGCCATGAAGGTGGTCGCCGCCTGCGGCTTCCTGCCGCTGGCCGTCCGCATCGCCGCCGCCCGGCTGGCCAGCCGGCCGCGCTGGAGCGTCTCCGACCTGGCCACCCGGTTAGCCGACCAGCGACGGCGACTGGACGAACTCCAACTCGGCAACCTCGCCGTGGAGACCACCATCGGCCTCGGCTACGGACAGCTCTCCGTGGACGAGGCCCGCGCCTTTCGGTTTCTGGCCCTGATCGACTCCCCCGACATCCCGCTGGCGGCCGCCGCCGCGCTGCTCGGCGTGGACGAGTACACCGCCGAGGACCTCGCCGAGGCGCTGGTCGAGGCGAACATGCTGGAGTGCTTCACCCCCGGCCGCTACCGCTACCACGACCTGCTCCGGCTCTACGCCCAGCGGCAGAACGAGCGGATCGGGGACACGGCCGAACAGGAGCTGGCGGTCCTGCGACTGCTCGACCTCCTGATCCCGACCATCCGCAACGCCGCCCACGTCATCGAGCCGGACGACCCGCTGCCCGAGCTGTTGACGACGTTCACCTCGACGGGGCTCCACCTGCCGACCAACCAGGCCGCGCAGGACTGGCTCCGGACCGAGGGCGCCCTGCTGCTCAGTGCCGTCGAGGCCGCCGCGAGCGGCCCCGGCACCCTGCAGCGCGCGGCCGTCGACCTGCTCAACTACCTGTTCAGCATCGACCCCGACCCGACGCGCGGACCTCGGACGCTCCCCGTGCTGGAGGCCATCGGCGAGGACACCCGGCGCCGTGGCGACTCGGCCGGGATCGCCCGGGTGTACTTCGCCCTCGGCACACAGCAGTCCGCCACCAGCGACTTCCAGGGATCCGAACAGTCCTTCCGTCGGAGCCTGGAACACCAGAGACCGGACGAACCGACCGTCCTCCTCCTGGCGACGGCCAACATGCTCGGGGTGATCCTGAACATGAACAACCGTCCGGCCGAAGCGCTGCCCTTCCTGGAGCAGGCGCATGCCAGCAACCGGGTGGTCGGCACATCGATCGGCGAGGCCCGGATCGTCAGCAACATGGCCCGGGTGCAGCACCGGCTCGGCATGACCGAGACGGCGATCCGGTCCGCCAGCGACGGCGTCGCCGCCGCGCGGGCGTCCGAGAACGGCCCGCTGCTCGCCCAGACCCTCTACCAGCTCGGCGTGGTGCTCTCCACCGCCGAGGCGGTTCCGCACCTGCGCGAGGCCCACCGGCTGTACCAGGCCCAGCGGAACCCGCTCTGGGAGGGCTATGCCCTGGCCCGGCTGGCCTCCGCCCTGTTCGCCGCCGAGCAGCACGCCGAGGCGGCCGAGGTGGCGGGCGAATCACTGGCGATCGCCCGGGAAATGGACTTCGCCTACTGCCAGGGCCTGGCCAACGCGGCCCTGGGCGAGGCGCTGCTCGCGCTCGCCCAGCCCGCGCGCGGGCTCGCGTGCCTCCAGGAGGCCCACGCGATCTTCACGCGGCTCGGTGTGCCCGAGGCCTCCCCCGTGGCGGACCTCATCTCCAGGCAGCACACCGAGCCCTTCCCTCCCCCCGCGCCGTAAGGCCTCCGCTCCCCCGCGGCGAACCTCCCCCGTTCTGCGCGTCGGCGATCCCGCAGCCCCCCGGCTGCGGGATCGCCCTCAACGCTTCCCCGGCGCTGGACTCCACTGTGCACCGGACCGATTGACGTTCGATAAACGTCCGATAGTCAGCCTGCGGACCGGAGAAAGCGCAGGTCAGCCCCGCCATCCGGCGCGCCATGCGGCGCGCGGGGCCTCGCGCACCACCCCTGCCCGCACCGTCGTGCTTCCGCAACCCCGGCCACAACGACCCAAGCACGACGAGTTGGCCGGAAAGGGACCCCATGGCGCAGTGATCGCGCATATTCTCAGATGCCAGTACGCACACGAGGGTCCGCCGAAAACGCGTCGGGGCGCAGTCCGTCCGTGTGCTGCGGGGAGCGTGACACACCGCCACCGGCAGCGGCCCACGAGGCCGCCGAGGAGCCGACCGGAGGCCACGGGTGGAAGGGTGCCTCTCAACGTGACGACCGGACAGATATCCGATCCGTCCCCCGTCGGCGAGGACGCGGGCGACGACGAGCCCGACGTGCGGCGGCGCCGGGCGGCGAGGGCCCTGCAAGCGGTCGCCTTCGACACCATCGGCGCGGGGTACGGCGAGGCCTTCCCCGCCAAGGACGGGCAGCTGGCCTGCGGCCGGCAGCTGCTCGCCGAGCTCGAACCCGGCGCCCGGGTGCTGGACGTCGGCTGCGGCACCGGGGAGCCGACCGTCCGCCAGCTCGCCGAGGGCGGTCTGCGGGTGACCGGTGTGGACCTCTCCGACGTGATGCTCGCACTGGCCGGGCAGGCGCCCCTCCCCGACGGTTTCCCGCCGGAGTTCCATCGGATCGACCTGTACGATCTGGCCACCGAGCGCGCGGGCCGGGTCTGGAACGCCCCGGGGCTCGGACCGGACGGCCACGGCGGATTCGCCGCCGTCACCGCGTTCTTCTCACTGATCCTGCTGCCGCAGGACGAGATCCCGACCGTGCTCGGACGGCTGCGGGAACTCCTGCGGCCGGGCGGACTGCTGGCGCTCGGTATGGTCGAGGCGGACCTGGATCACGTTCCGCTTCCGTTCCTTGGCAGAGAGCTGCGGATCAGTGGGTATCTGAGGGAGGATCTGGAACGGGTTCTGGTCGCGGCCGGCTTCGCCGTCGAGGAGAGTTCGGGGCATCCGTACGCGCCGGCCAGCACCTCGCTGCCGCCGGAGGAACAGCTGTTCCTGTGCTGTCGACGCGTCGGCTGAAGGACACCGACGAACCGGCCGCCGCCGCGGCCACCGCAACAGAACAGCTCCAGACCAGCTCAGCCCAGCCCAGCTCACCGACCACACCGAATCCCCCAGGACAGGCAGCCGTGCGCGACCAGCTCAAGACCGAGGCGGAGCAGCCGCCCGCCGTCCCGGGCCAGCGCAGCCAGGTCCCGGCCCGGGCGCAGACTCCGGTGAAACCCCCGGCCGCCCGGCCGGAGCGCGCCGACGTGGCGGACCGCCTCGCCTACCTCGACTCGGCGACCCGGCGGATCAACAGCGCCCTCGACCTCGGCGCGACGCTGCGCAACATCGGCCGGGTCCTGGTCCCGACACTGGCCGACGCCGCCGTCGTCCACCTGCGCGACCCGCTGCCCAACGTCGAACGCGAACCCGGCTTCCCGGAGGAGCTGCGGATCCACCACAGCACCGGCACCCGGATCGGCCGCCGGGGCCGCCCGAGCGGCTTCGACGACCGGCGCCGCTCCCGCTACGGCGCCCGCTCGACCGCCGACAGCGGCCCGGCCACCCCGGTGACCCGCGGCGGGGCGCTCGCCCACGCCCTGCTGAGCCGCCGCCCCGCCGAGGCCGCCGTCCTGGGCACGCCCGGCGCCGAGCGCACCGAGGTGCTGCTGCGCGAGCTGTACGGCACCCGCGGGGTCGCCCGGCTGGCCCCGGGCACCTCCGTCCTCGCCCTGCCGCTGCGCGGCCGCAAGGCCGTCCTCGGGCTGCTGGTCCTGATCCGCCGCCCCCCTGAACGCACCGGCCGCCGCGCCTTCGACGCCGCGGACACCGCGACCGCCGCGCACCTCGCCACCCAGGCCGGGCTGGCCGTGGACACCGCCCTGCGGTACGCCCGCGAGTGGGAGATAGCCAACGAACTCCAGCGCAGCATGCTGCCGCTGCGCCTGCCGCAGCCGCACGGCGTCCGGCTCGCCCAGCGCTACCTGCCCGGTGAGCGCGGCGCCCAGGTCGGCGGCGACTGGTACGACGCCGTCCCGCTGCCCGGCAACCGGGTCGCCCTGATCGTCGGCGACGTGATGGGGCACTCGCTCACCTCGGCCGCCATCATGGGCCAGCTGCGCACCAGCGCCCAGACCCTGGCCGCCCTCGACCTGCCGCCGCACGAGGTGCTCTACCACCTGGACGAGCAGGCCCAGCGGCTCGGCCGCGAACAGCACCTGGCCACCTGCGTGTACGCGGTCTACGACCCGATCGCCAACCGGGTGGTCCTGGCCAACGCCGGACACGTCCCGCCGGTGCTGGTCCGCCCGGACGGGACGGCCGAACTGGTGGAGCTGGACTCCGGGGCGCCGATCGGGGTCGGCGGGGTGGACTTCAACTCGGTCGAGCTGCCCGCACCGCCCGGCTCGGCACTGCTGCTGTTCACCGACGGCCTGGTGGAGACCCGCACCCGCCCGATCAGCGACGGCCTGGAGGTGCTGCGCGCCCGGATCGCCGCCGCCCGCTGGCAGTCCCCCGAGCAGCTGTGCCAGGAGGCCCTGCGGATCCTGCCGCCCGGCGACCGCGGCGACGACATCGCCCTGCTCGGCGCCTGCTTCGACGGCATCCCGGCCGGGGACGTCGCCCACTGGTACCTTCAGCCGCGCAACGAGACGCCGGGCCGGGCCCGCCGGCTGGCCGCGCACACCCTGCGCCGCTGGGGACTGGACGAACTCAGCGAGGCGACCGAGCTGATGGTCAGCGAGCTGGTCACCAACGCCGTCCAGCACGCGACCCGGCCGGTCACCCTGAGCCTGGTGCGCACCACCCGGCTGCGCTGCGAGGTCGGCGACGACAGCCCGCTGCTGCCGCGCCCCCGCCGTACCGGGCCGGAGGACGAACGCGGGCGCGGGCTGCAGATAGTGGCCAGGTGCGCGGACCGCTGGGGCGCGACCCGGCTGGGCACCGGCAAGGTGGTCTGGTTCGAGCAGCGGCTGCCGCCAGGGCACGTCCCCCCTTCCTGAGGCCCGTTCCTGAGGCCCCCGGCGTGGGGCCCGGGCCCGGCCCCGGCCGTCGCGTCCGGCCGCGGCGGCGCCCGGCGGGAGGGGTCCCGCCGGGCGCCTCGGACGGGGTGTCAGACCCCGGCGGCCTGCTTCCCCTGCTCCGCGGACGGCCGCTCGGACTGCTGCTCCCGCAGCCGGGCGATCAACTGCTCGCCCTCCATGTCCACCCGCGGCACGACCTTCTCCAGCCGCTTCGGGAACCACCAGGCGGCCTTGCCGAACAGCGCCATCGCGGCCGGCACCAGCGCCATCCGCACCACGAAGGCGTCCACCAGCACGCCGACCGCGAGGGCGAAGCCGATCGGCTGGACGATCGGGTCGTGGCCGAAGACGAAGGCCCCGAACACCGAGACCATGATCAGCGCCGCCGCGGTCACCACCCGGGCGCCGTCGCGCACACCGCCCACGACCGCCTCGCGCGGCTCCTTGCCGTGGACGTACTGCTCCTTCATCCCGGACACCAGGAACAGCTCGTAGTCCATCGCCAGCCCGAACAGCACGCCGATCAGCAGGATCGGCACGAAGCTGACCACCGGTCCGACCTTGGGCACGTCGATCAGGCCGTCCAGCCAGCCCCACTGGTAGACCGCGACCACCGCGCCGAGCGAGGCCCCGATGCTGAGCAGGAAGCCGAGCACCGCCTTGAGCGGCACCAGCACCGAGCGGAACGCCAGGGCGAGCAGCAGCAGGGCGATGCCGACGATCACCGCGACGAACGGCGGCAGGGCCTGGCCGAGCTTGGCGGAGACGTCGATGTTGGCGGCCGTGGTGCCGGTGACCGCGATGCTCGCTCCGGTCGCCGACCGGAGCGCGTCGCGCTGGTCACGGATCTCGTCGACCAGCGCCCTGGTGTCCGCGTGGTCCGGCCCGGTCCGCGGGATGACCGGTACCAGCGCGGTCCCACTGGCCTGGTCGACGGTCGGCGGCAGCAGCGTGCCGACCCCCTTCAGGGTCTGCAGAGTGGCCGCCACCTCCTGCACCGCCTGCTCGGGCCGCGGCGCGCCGTGGGCGTCCACGACGACCACCAGCGGAGCGTTGAAGCCGGGCCCGAAGCTGTCACTGACCAGGTCGTACGCCTTGCGGGCGTCCGTCCCGGCGGCCTGCGAGCCGCCGCCCGGCAGGCCGAGGTCCAGGCTCGCGGCGGGCACCGCGAGGGTGCCCAGCCCGGCCAGGCCGACGAGCAGGACCGGCAGCGGGCGGCGGACCACGAAGCGGGCCCAGCGCTCGCCCATGGTGGTCCTGCCGCCGGTGGTGAGCGCCCGCTTCCAGACCGGCAGCCGGTCGATCGAGCGGCCGGCGAAGCCGAGCACGGCCGGCAGCAGCGTGATCGCGACCAGCACGGCCACCACGACGGCCCCGGAGGCGGCCAGGCCCATGACGGTGAGGAACGGGACACCGGCGACGGCGAGCCCGGCGAGCGCGACGACGACGGTCAGCCCGGCGAAGACGACGGCGCTGCCGGCGGTGGCGGTGGCGCGGGCGGCGGCCTCCGCGGGCTCCAGGCCCTCGTCCAGGTGGCGGCGGTGCCGGAAGAGGATGAACAGCGCGTAGTCGATGCCGACCGCGAGGCCCACCATCAGGGCCAGCACCGGCGCGGTGGTGATGATCTCGAACGGACCGGTGAGCACCAGCAGCGCGCCCATGGCCACGCCGACGCCGATCAGCGCGGTCAGCAGCGGCAGTCCGGCGGCGACCAGGGTGCCCAGGGTGACCACCAGCACCGCCCCGGCGACCAGCAGGCCGACCGACTCGGTGCTGCCCTCGATCTGGGCCATCTTGTTGTACGCGTCGCCGCCGAAGGCGACCTCCAGCCCGGCGGCGCGGGCCGGTTCGGCGGCGGCCCGCACGGCCTCCCGCTGCCGGTCGGTGACCTCGGCGAGCTTGTGGTCGAAGGAGACCAGGGCGATCGCGACCCTGCCGTCGGGCGAGACGGCCCCGGTCGCGTACGGGTCGGGGACGGCGGCCACGCCGGGGACGGCGGCGATCCGGCCGACCGCCTCGGCGACCGCCCGGCCCGCCTCGGGCGTCTTCGCGCCGCCGGGCGCCGGGGCCGCGAAGACGACCTGGGCCGAGCCGTGGGCCTGCTCCGGGAAGGTGTCCTTGATCCGGTCCAGCGTGGCCTGCGCCTCGGTGCCGGGGACCTTGAACTCGTCGCTGGTCTTACCGGCGAAGGCGCCCGCGGCCCCGCCGATCGCGATCAGCAGGGCGATCCAGACCGCCAGGACGGCTCGCCGTCGCCGGAAGCAGAAGTGGCCCAGTCGGTACAGGTAGCTGGCCATCGGTGACCCCTCGGTCAGGTCGTCGGGCAGGGGGGACGCGTGCGCCGCCGCACAGGTCTCGACCCACCGTACGCCCAACATTGTCGAGTGACCAAGTTGGCCGACAGGATCATCCGACAGGGTATTTCGACCATGTAGGCCGACCGGGTAGTACGACCGGATCGGCCGACACAGTTGTCCGACCATGGCGCTACCCTGGCTGGATGGCTCACGTCCCCGCCTCCGAACGCCGCCCGCAACTGGTCCAGGCCGCAATCGACCTGATGACCCGGGAAGGCGTCGCCGCCGGCAGCACCCGCGCGATCGCGGCCGAGCTGGGCGTGGCACAGGCGACGGTGCACTACACCTTCGGCACCAAGAAGGACCTCTACCGGGCCGTCGTCGAGCAGGTCAGCGCCCAGTTCATCGGCCAGGTGCGCGCGGTCTCCCCCGGGGACGGCCCGTTCGGCGAGCAGGTCCGCACCCTGGTGCACGCGCTCTGGGACGCCGCGACCGGCGAGGACGGGCGGTGCGTGCTGCTGAGCGAGTTCTCGGCCCTGGCGATGCGCGACCCGGACGTGCAGGAGATCATGCTCGGCCTGCAGCGCGCGATCGAGGGCACCGCCACCGAGATGCTCACCGCCCTCGCGGCCGCCCACGGACTGGCCCTGGCCGTGCCCGCCACCGAGATCGCCGTCCACTTCCTCAGCGGCTTCGACGGACTGACGGCCCGCTACCTCGCGCTGCGCGCCCCCGGCGGCCGGCCCGACGCGGACACCCTGCGGGCACTGGACCTGCTGGTGGCCACCACCGTCGGGCTCTGCCTGGGCGAGCCCGCCCGGCAGCCCTGACCACCGACGGCCCTGACCACTGGCAGACCCGCCACCGACGGCCCCGACCGGCGCTACTCGACGATCCTGACCGGCAGTTCGACCAGCACCTCGCGCAGCGCGGAGGCGAAGCGCACGTACTCGGCGCCGCGGGCCGAGCCCGGGCGGACCGCCAGCCCGATCCGCCGGCCCGGCGCCGGCGCGGCGAAGCGGACGGCGGCCAGCCGGTCGGTGCGCCCGGCCTCGACGTCCAGCGCGGTGGCGGGCAGCAGGGTCACCCCGAGGCCCCCGGCGACCAGTTGGACCAGGGTGGACAGGCCGGCCGCGCGGGTGGTCGAGCCCGCCGGGTCGACACCGACCTCACGGCAGATGTCCAGCGCCTGGTCGCGCAGGCAGTGGCCCTCCTCCAGCAGCAGCACGTCCAGGTCGAGCAGCACGTCGCGCGGGACGTCGACGCGCCCGGCGAGCGGGTGGCCGGGCGGGGTCACCAGGACGAAGTCCTCGTCGAACAACGGGATGTCCAGGGTCGGCGAGGTGCCGCCGGCCGGGAGCGCCAGCAGCAGGACGTCCAGCCGCCCGGCCGCCAGGCCCTCCAGCAGCGAGGGGGTGCGCTCCTCGTGGACGTGCAGCTCCAGGTCCGGGAAGCCGTCCCGGACCAGCCGCAGCACGGTGGGCAGCAGGTAGGGCGCGACGGTCGGGATGACGCCCAGGTGCAGCGGCCCGGTGAACGGGCGCCGGGCGGCCTCGACCTCCTCGGTGAGGGCCTGCAGCGAGGCGAGCACCCGGCGGGCGTGCTGGTGTACGCGCTCCCCCAGAGGGGTGACAATCACCTTGCGCGTCGTACGCTCGACCAGTTGCGCGCCCAGCGACTCCTCCAGCGCCGCGACCGCTCCGGACAGCGCGGGCTGACTGGTGCCGGTGGCGGCGGCGGCCTCCCGGAAGTGCCGGTGCTCGGCCACCGCGACGAAGGCCCGCAGCTGGGCGACGGTCGGGGTGCGGGGGCTGCGGACTGTGGCGCTCGACACAGCCTGGTCGCCCTTGGCGGCGGCGGCGCGGCGGGACCCCTGCCGCGACGTGGGGGATTCAGTACTGATAACAATCTCCGATCAGATACATCCAGTGTAGCTATTTCCCTGATCAGTCCACGATGTGGAATTGTGATCCGTGTCCGGATTCCGGACAAAGCTCCCCTCATCTGACTTCAGGAGAAGCGAACGTGCTGACGATCGGTGACAAGTTCCCCGAGTTCGACCTCAAGGCCTGTGTCGACCTGGACGCCGCGAACGCCTTCGCCGACATCGACCACAAGACCTACGAGGGCAAGTGGAAGGTCGTCTTCTTCTGGCCGATGGACTTCACCTTCGTCTGCCCGACCGAGATCGCCGCGTTCGGCAAGCTGAACGACGAGTTCGCCGACCGCGACGCCCAGATCCTCGGCGTCTCCGGTGACTCCGAGTTCGTGCACCACGCCTGGCGCAAGGACCACAAGGACCTGCGCGACCTGCCTTTCCCGATGCTGGCCGACATCAAGCACGACCTGATGCGCGCCTGCGGCGTCGAGGGCGAGGACGGCACCGCCCAGCGCGCCGTCTTCATCGTGGACCCGAACAACGAGATCCAGTTCGTCATGGTGACCGCCGGCTCCGTCGGCCGTAACCCCAAGGAGGTCCTGCGCGTGCTGGACGCCCTGCAGACCGACGAGCTGTGCCCGTGCAACTGGACCAAGGGCGAGGACACCCTCGACGCCCAGGCCCTGCTGGCGGGCTGACCCATGGCCCTCGACGACCTGAAGGCCGCCCTCCCGGACTACGCCAAGGACCTCAAGCTCAACCTGGGCTCGGTCATCGGCAACTCCGACCTCCCCGCCCAGCAGCTGTGGGGCACCGTGCTGTCCTGCGCGATGGCCACCCGCAGCCCCGGCCTGCTCCGCGAGCTGGAGCCGGAGGCCAAGGCCAACCTCTCCCCCGAGGCGTACACCGCCGCCAAGGGCGCGGCCGCCATCATGGGGATGAACAACGTCTACTACCGGACGCTGCACCTGCTCTCCGACAAGGAGTACAGCACGATGCGGGCCGGTCTGCGGATGAACATCATCGGCACCCCGGGCGTCGAGAAGGTCGACTTCGAGCTCTGGTGCTTCGCCGTCTCGGCCATCAACGGCTGCGGCCAGTGCCTCGACTCGCACGAGGCCGTCCTGCGCAAGGCCGGCGTCGACCGCGAGGTCGTCCAGGCCTCGATGAAGATCGCCGCCGTCCTCCAGGCCGTGGCCGGCGTCCTCGACGCCGAGGCCGCCCTGGCCGGCGCCACCGCCTGACCCACCCGGCACCTCGGCGGGCCCCTCCCGGACACCACGTCCGTGAGGGGCCCGCTGCCGTTTCCGCTCCCGCCTCCGGTTGCGGTGCGGTGCGGTGCGATGCGGCCGGCTCAGTCGGTGACGGGCCGGACCGGTGCGGCCGGTCCGGCCGGGTGCGCGGCCGGGTGCGCGCCCGACGACGCGGCCGGCTGGGCGGCGGCGGTGCGTTCGGCGGCCTCCCGAGCGGCTTCCAGCGCGGTGAAGACCGCCTGGCCGGCCTCGTTGCGGCGGCGCAGGTGGGTGATCACGGTGTTGGTGACGGCGATCAGCGGGACCGCGACGACCGCGCCGCCGATGCCGCCGATGATGCCGCCCGCGGCGACGCCGAGGACCACGCCCAGCGGGTGCACCCGGACGGCCCGGCCGAGGATCAGCGGCTGCAGGATGTGGCTCTCGACCTGCATCACCGCGACCAGCACCACCAGCACCATCAGTGCCGTCCACGGCCCCTGGGTGACCAGGGCGATCAGCACCGCCACCGTGCCGGTGACCAGCGCGCCGACCAGCGGGACGAAGGCGCCCAGGAAGATGATCACGGCCGCCGGCATCGCCAGCGGGACGCCGAGCAGGTCGATGCCGATGCCGATGCAGACCGCGTCGATGAACGCCACGCACACCGTGCCGCGCACGTACGCGGTGAGCGTCGTCCAGGCCTTCGGGCCGGCGCCGGCCATCGCGAAGCGGGACTGCCGGGGCAGACCGCGCAGCGCCCAGTTCCAGATCCGCTCGCCGTCGTAGAGGAAGAAGAAGGTGGTGAAGAAGGTCATCAGCAGCGCCGTCAGCACCTCGACGGCGATCTGCGCGCCGGTGATCGAGGCCGAGGTGAGCTGGTCGGTGTTGGTGGTGATCGCCTTGGTGATCTGGTTGGCGAAGTCGGTGATCTGCTGCTGGGTCAGGTGCAGCGGCCCGGTGATCAGCCAGTCCCGCAGCTGGTTGACGCCGGTCTTCACCTGGTCGGTGACGTCCGGCAGGTTGGTGCTCACCTGCCAGACGACGAACCAGCCGACCAGCCCTATCCCGGCCAGACCGCTCAGGAACACCCCGCCCGCCGCCAGCGAACGCGGCGCCCCGCGCCGCCGCAGCCAGGACACCGAGGGCTCCAGCAGCGCGGTGATCAGCAGCGAGGCCAGCACCGAGAAGGCGACCAGCCGCAGCATGTCGACCACGTAGAAGAGGACGTAGAGCGCGGCGCCGAGCAGCAGCAGCCGCCAGGTCGATTCGGCGGCCACCCGCAGCCCCCACGGCACCGCCTCGGCCGGGGTGGCGGGCCGGCCCGGGTGGTACTCCCGTCCGAGCCCCGCGTGTGCGACGGGGGCGACCGGTGCCGCCGGGGCGGACGGGACGGTCGGCGCGGACGGGGGAGCCTCGGCGACCGCCGAGCCCGTCGGCACCGCGGGCACCGCCGGCGCCGGGGCGGGGTCGGCCCGGGGCACGGGAACCGGGCCCGGCGTCTCGACCAGGGCCGCCACGTGCCCCCCGCCGAGCGCGGGCCCGTCCGCGAGCAGGTGCCCGTCGGCGAGCAGGTGCCCGTCAGCGAGCGCGGGGACGGCGAGTTCATGCGGGTTCGCCGCCATCGCGGCGCGCCTGCGCCGCTCGATCACGGCGGCCGCGCTCGCCACCACGGCCATGCCCTTGGCCACGGCCTTGAAGGCCTTTCCGCCCCGCGCCATCCTCGCTACCACCGCTCCCCGTCCCGACCCGCCGTGTCCGGCGGTACGCCGCGGGTCCTGCCGCGGCCGTCAGGGATGACGCTACCCGCCGGGGGCGCGACGAGTCCGGCTGCCGGTGGGTTCGTCGGGAACACATGGAGTCGGGAATTCGGACAAACCGCAATGTTCCAGGTGGTTTCGGACAGAATTCGCGGGGGAGGAGTCGGGACGGGGCACCGGAGAGCGCGCCTCCGGAGAGCCCCGCGAGCCAACCGCCGGCGGACCGGCCGGTGCGGGAAGCAACCAGGACCCCTTCCCGCGCCCCGCGTCCGCACCGGGCCCGCACCGCCCGAGAGCGCACTGGTCAGCGCGGCCCGGGCGGCGCGGCCCACCCTCCGGGCCGCACACCGCGACAGCCGCGACACCAGCGACAGCCGGGACGGACGGGACGGACAGGGCAGCCGGGACGGACGGTCAGGGCGGCCGAGCCCCGGACAGCACGACGGCCCCCGGCCACCCGCCCGGGAAGGGCGGGCGGCCGGGGGCCGCGCGGAGTCTCACACCGCCGGAGCGGCAGCGGCTCCTAGTACCAGTTGTGCGACTGCCAGAACGACCACGCGCCACAGGGGCTGCCGTAGCGGCTGTTCATGTAGCTGACGCCCCACTTGATCTGGGTGGCCGGGTTGGTGCGCCAGTCGGCACCGGCCGAGGCCATCTTGGTGCCGGGCAGCGCCTGGACCAGACCGTAAGCGCCGGAGCTCTTGTTGGTCGCGGTGTAGTCCCAGCCGCTCTCGCGCTTCACGATCTGGCTGAAGCACTGGAACTGCGCGTCACTGCCGACGATCTGCCGGGCCATGTCCTGGACCGAGCCGGGGCTGACCGAGACGGGGGGCGCGCTGTCGTCGACGGCGGTCATCGCCGAACGGGCCTTCGACCGGTTGGCGGCCTCGGCCGCCTTGCGCTGGTCGTCGGCGGCCTTGGCGGCCTTGTCCGCGTCGGCCTTGGCCTGCGCGTCGGCCTTCGCCTGGGCGTCCGCGGCGGCCTTCTGGCGCGCGGCTTCCTCGGCGGCCTTCTGCTCGGCGGCGGCCTTGGCGGCGGCGTCGGCGGAGGCCTGCTGGGCGGACGCCTGCTGGCCGATGTTGTCACTGATGGTCTGCGCCTGGGCGCCAGAGGGGACTTCGGCAAGCAGGGTCGCGCCGGCGACATCGACCGTCTGCGTCGTCTTGCCCTCGCTGCCCGAGGCCATACCAACGACGGCACCGACAGCGGTGACGGCGGTGGCGGAGGCCACAGCGACTCCCCGGACCGAGATCCGAGTCACATGGATTCCTTCCAGCATCGCCCACGCGTGACCGTGCGGACGCAAGATGCCCCTTGGCACGGACCTCCGCACGGTGCTCTGGTCACGGGAGGTGCTGGCCCGGCGTCCGGCCGAGGTGAGGCGACCGGGCGTTGGAATCGGGCGGCGTACGGCTCGTCGGTCTTCAATTGTGTGTCCACCGACCGGAGTTGGCGGACCTTCCGGGGCCTGACTTCCGGCGTCCGGAAGCCCTGCCGCGCCGTACGCGGGGCCTGACAGAACCCTCACCATGCCGCACCGGGTACGGTCGACGCAATTCCCGTCCGCGTGGCGCATGTCACATTCACCGTACGGGAGTTCCCCGACCGGAAAGCACTCGATGTGATGAACGGGATGGGGCCCGCTCCATCAGGAGCGGGCCCCGGAGGCCGAGTTGGCCCTATTGTCCGACTATGTCCCGATCAGGGACGGATCACGGTTGGATGTCCTCCAGCATCTCCGTGACCAGCGCCGCGATCGGCGAACGCTCCGAGCGCGTGAGCGTGATGTGGGCGAAGAGCGGATGACCCTTCAGCTTCTCCACCACCGCCACCACACCGTCGTACCGGCCCACCCTGAGGTTGTCCCGCTGCGCCACGTCGTGGGTGAGCACCACCCGCGAGCCCTGGCCGATCCGGGACAGCACCGTCAGCAGGACGTTCCGCTCCAGCGACTGCGCCTCGTCCACGATCACGAAGGCGTCGTGCAGCGAGCGCCCCCGGATGTGGGTCAACGGCAGCACCTCCAGCATGCCGCGGGAGATCACCTCCTCGATCACGTCGGGGGTGGTGACGGCCGAGAGGGTGTCGAAGACCGCCTGCGCCCAGGGGCCCATCTTGTCCGCCTCGGACCCCGGCAGGTAGCCGAGCTCCTGCCCGCCGACCGCGTACAGCGGCCGGAAGACCATCACCTTGCGGTGCTGCCTCCGCTCCAGCACCGCCTCCAACCCCGCACACAGCGCCAGCGCCGACTTGCCCGTCCCGGCCCGGCCGCCCATCGAGACGATGCCGATGTCCGGGTCGAGCAGCAGGTCCAGCGCGACCCGCTGCTCGGCGCTGCGCCCGCGCAGCCCGAACGCCTCCCGCTCCCCGCGCACCAGCCGCACCCGGCCGTCGCCGGTGACCCGGCCCAGCGCGCGGCCGCGCACCGAGGTGAGCACCAGCCCGGTGTGGACGGGCAGCTCGGCGGCACCGTCGACGTCCACCCCCGCGTCGTGGCCGGCCGCGAACAGCGCGTCCACCTGGTCGGCCGGGACGTCCAGTTCGGTCATCCCCGTCCAACCGGAGGTGATCGCCAGCTCGGCCCGGTACTCCTCGGCGAGCAGGCCCACCGAGCTGGCCTTGATCCGCAGCGGCAGGTCCTTGGAGACGACGGTGACGTCGTATCCCTCGGCCTGGAGGTTGCGGGCGACCGCGAGGATCCGGGTGTCCGCCTCGCCGCCGCCGACCCGGTAGCCCGCCGGCAGTATCGACACGTCGGAGTGGTTGAGCTCGACCCGGATGGTGCCGCCGAGCTCGCCGACCGGGATCGGCTCGTCGAGCCGGCCGTGGCGGATGCGGTAGTCGTCGAGCAGCCGCAGCGCCTGACGGGCGAAGTAGCCCAGCTCCGGGTGGTGCCGCTTGTCCTCCAACTCGGTGACGACCACCACCGGAAGGACGACCTCGTGCTCCTCGAAGCGGGTCATGGCGAGCGGGTCCGCCAGAAGCACGCTGGTGTCGAGAACGTACGTGCGCCGGTCTGGTGTCCGGCGGCTCTTCGAACTGACCACTAGGCCTCCAGAGCGGATGACCCTGCGTCATCCGCGGCAAGCCGGCCCTCACTGCCCCGGTGGCCGCGGGGCCGGACTGACTGGAGTATTCCCAGGCGGGGGGCGGTGCATTCGCGCCCCCGGAGAACTGACGGATCATTGCCGGTGAACGTTTGGCCTCGCCCGGGCTCCGGGTAGGCCACCCAGACGGCGGTCACTTCGTTCCGGGACCGGCCGCGGGGCCCGGGCCCCACCGGCCCACGGGGCCCCTGACCCACCTTCCGCAGGACTTCCGCCCCGCCTTCCCGAAGGGCCGGGGCTACAGGCCCAGCCGCCGGTGGCGCTGTTCGAAGGCGCGCAGGGCGCGCAGGAAGTCGACCTTCCGGAAGGCCGGCCAGTACGCCTCGCAGAAGTAGAACTCGCTGTGCGCGCTCTGCCAGAGCAGGAAGCCCGACAGCCGCTGCTCGCCCGAGGTGCGGATGATCAGGTCCGGGTCGGGCTGGTTGCGGGTGTAGAGGTGCTCGGAGATGTGCTCGACGGTGAGGATCTCGGCCAGTTCCTCGATCGAGGTGCCGCGGCCGGCCTGTTCCTGGAGCAGCGAGCGGACCGCGTCGGCGATCTCGTGCCGGCCGCCGTAGCCGACCGCGACGTTGACGGTGATGCCGTCGATGTCCGCGGTCTCCTCGGCGGCGCGCTTGAGCACGTCGGCGGTGTGCTGCGGGAGGAGGTCCAGGGCACCGACCGGGTGGACCCTCCAGCGGCGGGCGGCGGCCAGGCCGGTGACGGCGTCCTCGATGATGCCGAGCAGCGGGACGAGCTCGTCGGCCGGGCGGTCCAGGTTGTCGGTGGAGAGCATCCAGAGGGTGACGACCTTGACGTGGGTCTCGTCGCACCAGCCGAGGAACTCGGTGATCTTGTCGGCGCCGCGCTGGTGCCCGTACGCCGTGGACCCGCCGGTGGCCTTGGCCCAGCGGCGGTTGCCGTCCAGGATCACGCCGATGTGGTGCGGGGTGCGGGCGAGGTGGACCTCGACCCGGCGGCCGTAGAGCCCGTACATCCCGCCGAGCAGGGTGCGCAGCCCCGGCGTCCGTTCGGCGACATCGCGCAGACCCATGTTCCCGGACCCCTCCGTGCTCGTTCAGCTGGTGCGTTGCCGCCCCGGCGCAGCCTACTCCCGCGCACAGGTGCGCGGTAAAGCCGCAGGTAGCGGTCTGGTCACGGTCCTGTACGAAGTCTGTCGCAGCGGGCGCGCCGCGGCTCGTCCGGGGGCTGTGCGCGGCTCGCCCGGGGGCCGTCCGGGGGTCTTCCGCGGCTCGGCCGGGCGTCGGGCAGGTGCCGTTCGGAGGCTGCCCGGCAACCGTGCGGCGGCCGTTCGGCAACCGACCGGCAACCGACCGGGAGCCGCGGCGGTGCGGACACGGAACGGTCTCCGAATCCTTAACGGAACCGTAAGCCGTTCGTCCGATGCTTGACGACCAGCAATGGTCTAGTCCAGCTTTTGATCCGGGACGGAACGATCCACCCCCTCCGCTCCTCCCCAGGCTCTCTTCGGACCTCCCCTCCCCCACACGCGGCCGCCGCGCCCCCCACCGCGGCGGCCGCTTCTCCCCCAGGAGCGTCACCCCATGGCCCGTACGCTGAACCACCCCTCGCACAAGCGCCGGCGCAGCCCCCTCCCGGCCGTCGCGGCCGGTGCCACCGCCCTCGCCCTGGCCGGCGGCGGCCTCGCCCTCTTCGCCGGCGGCGCCAGCGCGGCGGTCGGCAACCTGGTGACCAACGGCGGCTTCGACAGCGGGCTGGGCGGCTGGAGCTGCGCCGGCGCCGCGACCACCGTCACCTCGCCGGTCCACTCCGGCGCCGGTGCGCTGCAGGCCACCCCGGGCGCCGGCGACACCGCGGAGTGCACCCAGACCATCAGCGTGCTCCCCAACACCAGCTACACACTGAGCGCGTGGGTCCAGGGCCCGTACGTCTACCTCGGTGCGCGCGGCACCGGCGGCACCGACCCGTCCGCCTGGTCGAACCAGAACAGCTGGAACCAGCTGTCCACCACCTTCACCACCGGGGCGAACGCCACCAGCGTCACCGTCTACCTGCACGGCTGGTACGGCCAGAGCGCCTACCTCGCCGACGATGTCGCGCTGATCGGCCCCGGCGGCACCGGCACCCCCTCGCCGACCGCGACCCCCACCGCGACGCCGACGGCCACCGCCTCCCCCACGGCCACCGCGACGCCCACCCAGACCGCGACCCCGACCCCCACCGCGACGCCCACCCAGACCGCGACGCCCACCCCCACCGCCACCCCGACCAGCACCACCCCGCCGGTCACCGGGCTCCCGGCGCACGCGGTCACCGGCTACTGGCAGAACTTCGACAACGGCTCGACCCCGCAGCGGCTGAGCGACGTCCAGAACGCGTACGACATCATCGCGGTCTCCTTCGCCGACGCCGTGCCGACCCAGACCGGCGCGATCAGCTTCACCCTCGACCCGGGCCTGTCCAAGGCCCTCGGCGGCTACACCGACGCCCAGTTCCGCGCCGACATCAAGGCCAAGCAGGCGGCCGGCAAGAAGGTCGTCCTCTCCATCGGCGGCCAGAACGGCGCGATCACCGTCGGGGACGCCACCGCCGGCGCCAACTTCGCGAACAGCGCCTACGCGATCATCAAGGACTACGGCTTCGACGGCATCGACGTCGACCTGGAGAACGGCGTCCAGGCCGGCCCGCTCGGCAACGCGCTGCACACCCTCCAGGCCAAGGTCGGCTCCGGCTTCATCCTGACCATGGCCCCCGAGACCATCGGGATGTACAGCACCGCCGGCGCCTACTTCCAGCTGGCGCTGAACACCAAGGACATCCTCACCGTCGTCAACACCCAGTTCTACAACTCGGGCGGCATGAACGGCTGCGACGGCAAGGTCTACAACCAGGGCACCGTCGACTTCATCACCGCGCAGGTCTGCACCCACATCCAGGGCGGTCTGCGGCCGGACCAGGTCGGCATCGGCGTCCCGGCCTCCGCCAAGGCGGCGGGCGGCGGCTACGTCTCGCCGACCGTGGTGAACAACGCGCTGGACTGCCTCGCCACCGGCAACAACTGCGGCAGCTTCGTGCCGCCGGCCAAGTGGCCCACCATCCGCGGCGCGATGACCTGGTCGACCAACTGGGACGCCAACAACGGCAACGCGTTCTCCAACACGGTCGGCCCGTTCGTCCACAAGATGCCGTAAGCACGGCAACCGCCCCAAGGACTCACCTCCCCCGGCGCGCCGCTCCTTGAGGGTGGGGCCTGCGCGTCGGCGGCGGGGCCCGTCGTACCGCTCCGGTACGGCGGGCCCTTCCGCGTTCCGCCGGCCGTCGCGGTCGCGGTCGCGGTCGCACCCGAGGAGGCCCCTCCTCTCCCCTTACTACCGCCTACTACCGCCTACTACCGCGCCAGGACCGCCGTGAGCGCGCCGAGCAGCAGGAACGGGCCCACCGGTACGTCCAGTCCGCGCACCGGACGCCGCCGGACCAGCGCGGCCGCCGCCCGCAGCACCGCCCAGAGGCCGGCCAGCACCACCGCGGCGAACAGCCCGCCGATCGCCACCGCCCAGCCGTACCAGCCGAGCAGCCCGCCCAGCGCGAACCCGAGCGGGGAGTCTCCCGCCCCCAACGCGCCCGCCCAGACGGCCAGTTCGAGCACCGCGCCGACCGCGAGCGCCACCAGCAGGCAGCGCGGCAGCACCCCGGGGCGCCCCTCGACCAGCGCCGCCACCGCCAGCAGCACGGCCACCCCGCCGAGCAGCGGCAGGGTCAGCCGGTACGGCAGCCGGCGCACCCGCGCGTCGACGAAGCCGAGCGCCACCCCGAGCACGGCCGCCCAGCCCAGCGCCGCGACGGCCGGCCCGTCCGCCGCGTACGCCACCGCGACGGCGACCGCCGCCGCGACCGGCTCCACCGTCCACGGGCCCGCGCCCAGCCGCTCCCGGCACCCCGGGCAGCGCCCGGTCGGCGGCAGCAACCGCACCTCGCGCCCGCACGACGGGCAGGCCCCGCACCAGGGTTCGCCCTCCGGCACCGCGAACCGGGCGACCAGCCCGCGCAGCGGCGGAGCCACCAGGAGACCGACCAGCACCGCCGCGACCACGACCGGCACCACCGGCGCACCCCCTCCTCGATCGACGCACCGGCCCCATCCTCCCGCGCCGGACGGTGTGCCGTCCGTCTCGTTCGACATCGGGACCAGTAGGCGTTCCTCGCATACATGAGCATTCCGGACACTTGGCCCGCCCTTTGAAAGGCCCGCCGAAGCCCCCGCCTGCCGATCCAAGGGGCCTCTCCGGGCCCTGCGTGGCGCCTTCCCGGAGACCCGCCACCGGGACCGTCCGTACCCCTAAAGTAGGCAGGCATGCAGGTCATCCAGTCCAGCAAGCTCGCCAACGTCTGCTACGACATCCGCGGCCCGGTGCTCGACGAGGCGATGCGGCTGGAGGAACAGGGCCACCGCATCCTCAAGCTCAACACCGGCAACCCGGCCACCTTCGGGTTCGAGGCGCCCCCGGAGATCCTCCAGGACATCCTGCGCAACCTCTCGAACGCGCACGGGTACGGCGACTCCAAGGGCCTGCTCTCCGCGCGCCGCGCGGTGGTCATGCACTACGAGGACCGCGGGCTGCACGGCCTCTCCGTGGACGACGTCTTCCTCGGCAACGGCGTCTCCGAACTGATCCAGCTGGCCATGACCGCGCTGCTGGACGACGGCGACGAGGTGCTCGTCCCGGCGCCCGACTACCCGCTGTGGACCGCCTCGGTCTCGCTGGCCGGCGGCACCGCGGTGCACTACCGCTGCGACGAGCAGTCCGAGTGGTACCCGGACCTCGCCGACATCGAGTCCAAGGTCACCGACCGGACCAGGGCCATCGTGGTGATCAACCCGAACAACCCGACCGGCGCGGTCTACCCGCGCGAGGTGCTGGAGGGCATCGCCGCGATCGCCCGCCGGCACGACCTGGTGGTCTACGCGGACGAGATCTACGACAAGATCCTCTACGACGACGCCGAGCACGTCCCGCTGGCCACGCTGGACCCGGACCTCTTCTGCGTCACCTTCAACGGCCTGTCCAAGTCGTACCGGGTCGCGGGCTTCCGCTCCGGCTGGATGGTGCTGTCCGGCGACCGGAGCCGGGCCCGCAGCTACATCGAGGGCCTCACCGTGCTCGCCTCGATGCGGCTGTGCGCCAACATGCCCGCCCAGCACGCGGTGGCCGCCGCACTCGGCGGGCGGCAGTCGATCCGCGACCTGGTGCTCCCCGGCGGTCGCCTGCTCGCCTCCCGCGACGCCGCGTACGAGCTGCTCAACGACATCCCCGGCGTCAGTTGCGTCAAGCCCAAGGGCGCCCTGTACGCCTTCCCCCGGCTGGACCCGAAGGTCCACAAGATCAAGGACGACGCGCAGATGGTCCTCGACCTGCTGCGCTCCCAGCGCATCCTGCTGGTCCAGGGCACCGGCTTCAACTGGCCCGAGCCGGACCACTTCCGCCTGGTCACCCTGCCCCGCCCGGAGGAGATCACCGACGCTGTGACCCGCATCGGCGACTTCCTCGGCGGCTACACCCAGCCCTGACCGCAGGCCCCGGTCGAATTCCTTGATCACGACCCGTCGAACGCGTGTAGGATTCGCGCGCGTCGGCGGCTCGGCGCCCCACGTCCGAGCCCTGGGGGGACGGACCGGCCCGATCGTGACGGCGGGTCCGAGCCGACGCGGTTGCGGGGCCCGTCGACGGCCCGGCCCTTCCCTCCGTGCCCACCCACGCAAGGGAACGGACCGCTCCGCATGCCTCGTACCCGACTCTCCCGTGCCCGGGCGGCCGCCGCCGTCGTCGGCACGGCCGTCACCCTGCTCACCGCCCTGCCCGCCGCCCCGGCGAGCGCCGAGGCCGGGGGGATCATCATCTTCCCCGCCACGACCACGGTCGTGAACGCCCACTCCGGCAAGTGCCTGGAGATCGCCGACTGGAGCTGGGACAACGGCGCCCCCGCCCGGCAGTGGGACTGCACCGGCGGCGCCAACCAGCAGTGGTCGCTGGTCGCGCTCAGCCCGGGCTACGCCCTGGTCAACCGTTTCTCCGGCAAGTGCCTGGAGATCGCGGACTGGCGCACCGACGACGGCGCCCCGGCCCGGCAGTGGAACTGCACCGGCGGCGCCAACCAGAACTGGGTCTACCGGGGGGACATCGGCCCCTCCAACGAGATGGGCCTGAGCAACTTCAACTCGGGCAAGTTCCTGGAGATCGCCGACTGGGGCACCGACAACGGCGCCCCGGCCCGGCAGTGGACCGCCTCGTTCCCCAACTACGACGGCAACAAGCTCTGGATCACCGCGATCCGACGCGGCTGACCCCACGGCAGGGCGCGGCACGGCGCCTGAAAGCCCAGCCACGGGAAAGCACTACGGCCGGAGTCCCGGTCCGGACGATCTCCTTGGTCGGGGAAAGATCGTCCGGCGGAACTCCGGCCGTCCTGTCGCATCGGCGGGCGCGCGGTTCGTGCCGCGCGGCCGCCTCTCGCTCGGTTGAGGCTCAGGCTCAGCCGAGGCGCGCGACGAGGCTCCGGTACTCGTCCCACAGTTCCTTCGGGGTGTGGTCGCCGAAGGTCTCCAGGTGGGCCGGCACCAGGGCGGCCTCCTGGCGCCAGATGTCGGCGTCCACGGTGAAGAGCAGGTCGAGGTCCTCCTGGGACAGCTTCAGGTCGCCGAGGTCGAAGCCCTCGACGGTCGGCAGCACACCGATCGGGGTCTCGACGCCCTCGCCGTTGCCCTCCAGGCGGTCGACGATCCACTTCAGCACGCGGCTGTTCTCGCCGTAGCCGGGCCACACGAACGCGCCCTCGGCGTTCTTGCGGAACCAGTTGACGTAGTAGATCTTCGGCAGCTTGGCGGCGTCCGCCTGGGCGCCGATCTTCAGCCAGTGGGCGAAGTAGTCGCCCATGTTGTAGCCGCAGAACGGGAGCATCGCGAACGGGTCGCGGCGCAGCTCGCCGACGGTGCCCTCGGCGGCGGCGGTCTTCTCGGAGGCGATGTTGGCGCCGAGGAAGACGCCGTGCTGCCAGTCGAAGGACTCGGTGACCAGCGGGACGGCGCTGGCGCGACGGCCGCCGAACAGGATCGCCGAGATCGGCACGCCCGACGGGTCCTCCCACTCGGGGGCGATGGTCGGGCACTGCGCCGCCGGGACGGCGAAGCGGGCGTTCGGGTGGGCGGCCGGGGTGCCGGACTCGGGGGTCCAGTCGTTGCCGCGCCAGTCGGTCAGGTGCGCCGGGGGCTCCTCGGTGAGGCCCTCCCACCACACGTCGCCGTCGTCGGTGAGCGCGACGTTGGTGAAGACCGTGTTGCCCCAGAGGGTCTCGATGGCGTTGGCGTTGGTGTCCACGCCGGTGCCGGGGGCGACGCCGAAGAAGCCGGCCTCGGGGTTGATGGCGTACAGGCGGCCGTCGGCGCCGAAGCGCATCCAGGCGATGTCGTCGCCGATCGTCTCGACCTTCCAGCCCGGGATGGTCGGCTGGAGCATGGCCAGGTTGGTCTTGCCGCAGGCCGACGGGAAGGCGGCCGCGACGTACTTGACCTCACCGGACGGCGGGGTGAGCTTGAGGATGAGCATGTGCTCGGCCAGCCAGCCCTCGTCGCGGGCCATGGTCGAGGCGATGCGCAGCGCGTAGCACTTCTTGCCGAGCAGGGCGTTGCCGCCGTAGCCCGAGCCGAAGGACCAGATCTCCTTGGTCTCCGGGAAGTGCGAGATGTACTTGGTGCTGTTGCACGGCCACGGCACGTCCGCCTCGCCCTCGGCGAGCGGGGCGCCGACGGTGTGCACGGCCTTGACGAACTCGCCGTCCTCGCCGAGCTGGTCCAGCACGGCCCGGCCCATGCGGGTCATCACGCGCATGGAGACCGCGACGTAGGCGGAGTCGGTGATCTCGACGCCGTACGCGGCCAGCGGGGAGCCGACCGGGCCCATCGAGAAGGGCACGACGTACATCGTGCGGCCCTTCATCGCGCCGCGGAAGAGGCCCTGCTCGCCCTGGAAGACCTCCCGCATCTCGGCGGGGGCCTTCCAGTTGTTGGTCGGGCCGGCGTCCTTCTCCTGCTCGGAGCAGATGTAGGTGCGGTCCTCCACGCGCGCGACGTCCGTCGGGTCCGAGGCGGCGTAGTAGGAGTTGGGGCGCTTGTCCTCGTCGAGCTTCTTGAAGGTGCCCTGATCCACCAGCAGGTCCGCGAGGCGGTGGTACTCCTCGTCGGAACCGTCGCACCACTCGATGCGGTCCGGCTGGGTGAGCTCGGCGATCTCGCTCACCCAAGCGAGCAGCTGCTTGTGGCGGGTGGGCGCGGATGCGCTGAGAGCAGAGATCTCGTACGACACGATCGCTCCGTTTCACGCCATCTCGTCGAGGAGAGGGCGTTGCGGGGGTCTGAGGGTGCTTGCAGCGTAGCTCCGGACCCTGGCCCGGAACGCGGCGAAGCGTCGAAATTGACGCATCTTTTACTACGGTAAGTATGATTACTGGCAGGTAATAAGCCACTCACATCCCCACCGGAGTGCGCGGCGCCACACCTCGAATACTCCAAAACGTCCAAGAGTGATGATCGCCACTTCCTACGCGCCAGTAACCTACGGGTCCGTAGGTAGCGGGTAGCATGCTGCGCATGACTGCTGCTGCGCTCGCCGAGAGCCTCGCGGAGAACCCTGCCGAGAACAGGGAGAGCAAGCCGAAGTGGCGCGGCTGGCTGCACGCCGGGATGTTCCCCGCCACGGTCGCCGCCGGAATCGTGCTGATCTGCCTGGCCGACTCCACGCCCGCCAAGATCGCCTGCGCGATCTACTCGGTCAGCGCCTGGCTGCTGTTCGGGGTCAGCGCGGTGTACCACCGCTTCCACTGGGGCCCGCGCGGCGACGCCGTGCTGCGCCGGCTGGACCACGCGAACATCTTCCTGATCATCGCGGGCACCTACACGCCGTTCACGATCCTGCTGCTCAAGGGCGCGAACCAGCAGGTGCTGCTCTGGGTGGCCTGGGGCGGCGCACTCCTCGGGATCGCCTTCCGGGTGTTCTGGGTCGGCGCGCCACGCTGGCTGTACACCCCGGTGTACATAGCGCTCGGCTGGGCCGCGGCGTTCTTCCTGCCGGACTTCCTGCGCACCGGCGGCGTCGCCGTCCTGGTGCTGATGATCGTCGGCGGGGTGCTCTACAGCATCGGCGGCGTCGTGTACGGGCTCAAGCGGCCCGACCCCTCACCGCGCTGGTTCGGCTTCCACGAGGTGTTCCACGCCTTCACCCTCGGGGCGTTCATCGTCCAGTACGTCGGCGTCTCACTGGTGGCGTACAGCACGGCCGGCTGAACCCGGCGCACCACGACGGGCGGTCGAACGGTCCGCGGACCGGACGGCCGTCCGTTCCGCTGTCCAGGGCCGCTCGTACGGCGCCCGGATCTGCGGGCGGCGCGGATACGGAGCGTGGTCGGCCGCGCCGGGCTCCGACTGCGCCGACGAATCCCGGTGGGCCTCGTGGCCCTCGTACGCCTCGTGGCCCCCGTGCGCCTCGTGCCCGTGCTGCCCCCAGTGGTCCCGGTGCTCCGGGTGCCCCGGGTACTCGCGGTACTCCTGGTACTCACGGCGGGCCGGCTGCAACGACAGCACCGAGGGCTCCGGCCGCACCGCACCGGCGGACCGGCCGCGCGCCTGGCGGGCGTCCAGCGCCTCACGGGCCCGGCGGCAGCGCTCGCAGTGCGCCGGATCCGGACGGCCCCGGCGCGGCCGGTGCCGGACCGGTGCCGGGCGGCCGCGCATCGCGCGCCAGCGGCGGCCGACATAGACCATGAGCAGCAGCGTCTCGGCCCCGGCGACCCCCAGGACCAGCAGGGCGCCGTTGATCAGATAGGCCGCGACCACGGCCAGCGCGGAGGCCACCACCGCCGCCGCGCCCCACACCTGGGCACTCGTCTGCTTGTCGTCCGTGTCGGCCACTTCGGCTCCCCTTTCCCGGTGCCGGGCTCGTGGTCGGCTCCTGCCGCCCCACCCCTTCTCCGCTCTCGGCACGCGTCGGTCAGCACTGACCGATTGCCACATGGTATCTACCGACAGTCACTCCCCACTGCCCTCCGGCGGCGAACGACAGATCAACGTTGCGTCAATTCCTTGTGCGGAAGCAGCACTTCCAGGACACATCACGGAGCGTGAACAGAAATGGCTTCGCCGGGCCCTGAGCCCGGCGAAGCCATCGGAGACGAAGCCACAGGTGACGGGAGCGGGCAGCGGGGCCCGGCC